>NZ_CABSJB010000009.1:0-75723 GCF_902477955.1 uncultured Turicimonas sp.
GAAATTGTCTCCGGAAGGAATGAAAGTGTTGGCAGAACACGTTAAGGCCATGAACTTCAAGTACTCCAAGATAGCGGATGCCGAACCGGAAATAAAAACTCTCTACAGAAAATTCGTTGAGTTGGAACAGGCAGGAAAACCTCTTCCAAAGGCTGCCGTTGTCGAGAAAAGAACCGGAGGAATGCAAAGATGACGGAAAGAGAAGCAGGGATAAACGTGGCGGGTGCGCTCATCTTCCCCGCCCCTGATGCTTCGGCAACATCACCCTCTAATCTACTGTCAACTGAAGAAAAACAAGCCGAACTTCAGCACACCAAGTCGCTCGAGGACATTTATCTTGCCGTTGATTATACGCCTGCTTTGAGAAAACCCTTTGAAACAGGAAGTCAAAGACAGGCATTTGAAAATAAGAAGAAAAGGAGGACAGCATGGGAAGAGCAATAGCCCACGATGCAGTTCTTAGAAATTTATTAAAAAAAGCTTTGCAGAAGTATTTAGACAGAAGCGATATTACAGAAGTTGCCGTTAACTCTCCGGGGATTGTGTGGGTTGAAGAGTCGGGGGGATGGGCCAAGATTGAAGATCCGGCAGTTACATACGACTATCTTCTTTCTTTGGGCAATGCGGCTGCAGTTTTCGGAGGTGAAAATAAAGTTTTCGATAGCGGTAATCCTGTCCTATCAGTAGAACTGCCGGACGGTGAACGAGCCCAATTCGTAATGCCTCCGGCTTGTAAAAGCGGAACAGTGAGCCTTACGGTCAGAAAAATTTCCCGCTCGGTAATCGAGATAGAAGATTACAAAAAAAGCGGTTTTTTCAACAAAATCAGAAAATCCGACAGCGTTGATCCGAATGCACAGAAACTGCACGATCTCTATGAAAATCTTTTTCATCCGGATGAAGCCTTAAGAATTTCCAGCCGTTCCGAGTTTCTGGTTGAATGCGTTAAGTGCGCAAAGACAATCATTATCGCCGGAGAGACCGGTTCCGGCAAAACGACTTTTATGAAGGCGTTAATGCAGCATATTCCGTCCTCACAGAGAATTATCACAATTGAGGACGTTCCCGAGCTGCTTTACGGACTACCCAAACACGGCAATCAGGTCAATCTTTTTTATCCTTCCGAGGCAACTGAAGACTCCAGTGTGACAGCTGCCAGTCTCATGAGATCTTGTCTGAGAATGAAACCCGATAGGATTTTGCTAGCTGAACTTCGAGGCGGAGAAACATATGATTTTCTAAACATATGTCTTTCCGGTCACGCAGGCTCAATAACAAGCTGCCACGCCGGCAGTTGTGAGCAGGTTTTTGAATACTTGGCTCTTAAAGTGCTGCAGTCGAATACTGGAAGACAGTTACCTTATGAGGTCATTCAAAAACTTCTGCATCAGGTCATCGACGTTATTGTGCACGTTCACAGAGACCATCGTGACGGAAGGCATATCACTGAAATTTTCTATGCCGATCCTTTAAATAAAGGAGTGAGCCATGAGTGATGCATGGAAGAAAGTCCTCTTCGGTATTTTTGCCGGAATCTTTTTACTGGTTTTGTTCTATTGGGTGTCCAGTTTTATCTTTATGCAAATTTTCGGACTGCCGATATCACTGTCCCGGCCGTGGACGATTGTTCAGTATTGGATGCTCTATCGGGACAGTACATATAAATGGGTCCGTCTGGCTGTAAATTTCTTCTTTTTCTTTCCTTGGATAATTCTTGCCGGTGCTGCTGCTCTCATTGTCTTAACAAAAGACAAAAGAGCTTTGCACGGTGCAGCCCGATTTGCAACCATAGCTGAAGTTAAAAAAGCAGGATTAATTGATCCGGAAAAAGGCTTAGATAAAACCATTCTTGTCGGCAAATTTAAAGACCGCTACTTGACTTACGGGGGCTTTCAGTTTGTCCTTCTGGCTGCTCCTACCCGTTCAGGCAAAGGCGTCGGTGTAGTTGTTCCCAACTGCCTAAACTATTCTGATTCTTTAGTGGTGCTTGATATCAAGGGAGAAAATTTTGATATCACGTCAGGGTTCAGACATTCTTGCGGGCAGGAGGTTTATTTATTTTCACCCTATGACGAAGAAGGCAAGACTCACCGCTACAATCCGCTGGATTACGTAAGTGATGATCCTGCTGAAAGACTTGGAGATATTGATGCCATCGGGCAAGCTTTGTACGCCGGTGAGAACAATAACGATAAGTTCTGGTCGGAAAATGCCAAAGACTTCTTCCGAGGCGTGGCTTTATTTGTATTAGAAACTCCGGAACTTCCTAATACCTTAGGTGAAATTCTGCGTCAGGCTTCCGGCAAAGGCAAACCCGTTAAAGAGCATCTGCTTGAAAAACTTAAAGAAGCTCAAGAAAAAGGACACCCCTATTCCAACAACTGCGTCGATGCTTTAAACCGAGTACTAAGCAACTCTGAAAACACTTTAGCCGGTATTGTCGCTACGTTTAACACCGCACTTTTAAGTTTTCAGAATCCAAAGGTGGATTTGGCTACAAGCGCAAGTGATTTTGACTTAAGGGAAGTCCGCAGAAAAAGAATGAGCGTCTATTTCAAGATAGAACCGACGAAACTCAAAGATGCCAGAGTACTTATCAATCTCTTTTTTGATCAGCTGTTAAATTTAAATACACGCAAACTGCCTTCTCAGGATGAATCGCTGAAATATCAATGTTTAGTGCTCTTAGACGAGATGACTTCCATCGGCACAGTCAACATGATTAAACAAGCAGTCTCGTACATGGCCGGCTACAACATGAGACTGCTGACGATTATCCAAAATAAATCTCAGTTGGAAGATGTTTACGGAAAAGCCGGAGCCGTGACTTTACTGTCTAATCATGCGTTAATGATTATGTATGCTCCGAGCCCTGCAACACAGTCAGATGCGAATGAATATTCAGAAATGCTTGGCTATCAGACCGTGAAGTCAAAATCAAAATCTACCGGGAAATCCGGAGGATCTACGAGCGAATCTGATCAAAGAAGAGCACTGATGCTTCCGCAGGAAATTCGGGAACTCGGAACAGATAATGAAATTGTTACCTTAGAAAATACCAAACCGATTCTTTGTAAAAAGATCCGCTATTACAAAGATCCGGAGTTTACAAAAAGAGCCAATTGGCAAACGCCGGATATTCCGATTCAGGACGTTAACTTATTCGTCGCTCAGTTAGAGCAAAGAATCCGTGCTGCCGCTGATGAGGAATTGAAAGAAGAAAACGCTGCTGACTCTATTGTCACCGGTAACACTACTTTACCGGCGGACATGGCCTCCATTCCGGATTCACAATGGTCTCAGGAGCAGATTAACTGCTATCTGGATAACCTCGTAACCAATGAAATCGGTGTAAAAAGTTTCAGCAATCCGTTCGCAAACTTAAATGAAGTTGTAAGAAATGCCTCACAAGCTGCTCAAACAAATTATGCCTCAGCCTTTTTGGAGGCAGCCAACGCTTCGGAAAACAACTCTGAAGAAAATGCCGGTTTAGAGTCGCTGATGCAAACCGAATCAGAGGAAAACGAGGAAACCGAAGACTCTCTTTTAGGTGCACTGAAAGAGTTTGATCTGGTTGATTCTGCCGAAACGAAAAAAGATATCGAGACCTCGGAGCTGCCTGAGTCCGTTGAGATTACTGCTGAAATTGAAGAAACTTCCTCCCCTGAGAGTCAAGACGAATCAGAGGCTCCGCTGCGAAAAGTTGAAGCAAGAGTTACTGCAAATATTGAAACCACAGATTGGACGGAGGATAAGTGCGCAAAATTTGTGGGAACCCTTATAGAAGAAATCAAAAAGCAGCTTGTCGAGGTTCCTGCCGGTTCACAGCCGTCAAATTATCAAGAAGACTCAGAGGAGTCTGCTGAGTCTGCATCCGAGAAGATTAGAAATTTTAATCAAGCTAAAAATTTATATCGAAGAGCTGCAAGACGTCCGCTGTCTGCATAAATACCTCTTAACTCAAGCGGAAAACAAAAGGAGAATCGTATGAACGATTACACACCGTTTAACAATGCCATCGTGGTTTACAAGGAAGCCACAGTCAGTCAGATTGTCCCAAAGTCCGGTCCACGAGCCGGACAGAAGACTTCTGTTGTTGAATTTAAAGCTTACAAGCCGGAATTTGAAAAAAAAGCCGACGGAACTTTTGAAAAGAAAGATTCGAAGTTCTTCACTGTCCAGTATTACGGCAGCGAAGTTTCGGCCAAGAGAATAGCTGCGGGAATCAAAGAAGGCATGACTCTTGAAGTTCGTGGTGAGCTCAGAGAGAAACAATTTACCGGAAAAGACGGCAAAACAATGACAGAAAATGTCATTGGAGCCAAGGGCATAGCTGTTTCACTGAATCAGCCGGGTCTTGAAATTCAATTCTCTAAACAAAAACATCAGCAAAAAGGTCAAGAGAGATAAAAGCTGAGTAATTGCTGTCCGGTTAGCCGGGGGATGCCGGATGAATCCTGAGGAAATGGTGAGACATATGGTAAATAAAACAGAACAATTAAAAATCGTTGTAAAGGTTTTTATTAAAAATTTATGCAAACCGGCAGCCGCCAAAGAATTTTCTTTTGATGCAAAGGAAGCCGAAGACTTAGGCTGTTTTGAAGAGACTGCAATTACTGCCCAAGAGAAAGATAAGTTCTTTGAAGATTTTTGCTTAAGAACTTATGCGCAAGTCCCCGAAGGAGCTAAAGACCATGGCAAATAAAACAAGCAGTACTCACAATAAATACAATGCTTATGTCAATGAGGTCGCAGAACTTTTTATAGATCAATTGAAAAAGGGATGCGCTCCTTGGCAAAAAGGTTGGGAGTCAAAATTTATTCTTCCGCAAAATGCAGTAACCGGAAAACTCTATCGAGCCTCTAACCTGATGCTTCTTTTTGCTATGCAGTGCTCTAACGGATTTGAAGATAACCGTTGGGTGACTTTCAATCAAGCACGCTCCTTAGGAGGCTCGGTCAGAAAAGGAGAAAGAGGTGTCCCTTGCATCTTTTGGGGAAGGTTTGAAGTTCGGGACGAAAATCCTGAAAAAGAAGGAGAAGAGATCGTTGTCAAAGAAAGAATGATCCCATGTCCGTTTACGGTTTTCAACGTTGGACAATGTGAGAACCTGAAAATAAAACCTTTGGAAGTACCTCAGCATGACTGGACGCCTGTTGAAGCAGCCGAAAAGCTTCTTAAAGCCTCGGGAGCAAAAATTGAAGAAAAAAATCAGTCTCGGGCTTTTTACAACCCCGCAAAAGATCTGATTGTTCTGCCTGAAAGAAAGCAGTTCTTTAATGCGGAGGCTTTTTACGACACTGCGCTTCATGAATTAGGACACTGGACCGGTCATAGTTCAAGACTGAACAGAACTTTCGGAAAATCCTTCGGGGACGAGGAATATGCTAAAGAAGAACTCAGAGCAGAAATTTCCTCTTTCATGGTCGGATCAACCCTCGGACTTTCTCATGATCCGTCAAACCACGCAGCCTATGTTGATTCATGGATTAAAGCGTTAAGAGACGATCCGAGAGAGATTCTTAGAGCTTGTGCTGATGCCGAAAAAATCAAAGATTACCTATTTAGCTTGGATAAGTCGCTGAAACTTGAAGAAGGCAGTTCCACTGAAATTTCTAAAGTTGCAGAGGAATATTCCGAGACAAGAAAAGCTGTAAAAATTTATAAGAGTTTTTCTGCAGAGGAAAAAGCTGTTGTCGTCCAGAGCCTTGCTCAAAGTTTGAATAAACCGAAACGCAATTCAAATCCCTATCAAATGAATCTGTTTGACCGTGAAGTGAGTGAGAAAAAAGAAAGATTGGCCTGTGGCTGCGAAAGATAGCAGGAGGAAGGAACGTGAGATTATTTATTGCGGAAAAACCATCGGTGGCAAAAGCCATTGTGAATGAGTTGGGAGTTGTAAAAGGCAACAATGGTTATATTGAATGCTCCGGACAAAATTATGTCACTTGGTGCTTTGGTCATTTGCTTGAGCAGGCAGAACCGGACGCATACACTGCTGAAGATATACCGGTGAGCAAAAAAACGGGAAAGAAAATCTGGCGTATGGAGGATCTGCCGATATTTCCAGTCCAATGGAAACTTCTTCCCAAGCCTGACAAAGGCGTAAAAGCTCAATTAAAAGTTATTAAGACACTTATCCCTAAGGCACAAACAATAGTAAATTGCGGCGATCCCGACAGGGAAGGGCAGCTTCTAGTCGATGAAATTTTAGAGTTCTACGGAAATAAAAAAGCGGTTCTTCGTTTTTGGGTTTCGGCTCAAGATTCTGCATCTATCAGAAAGGGTCTTGAGAATCTGCAGCCAAACTCAAAATACAACGGGATGAAATTAGCTGCTTTAGGACGCCAGAGAGCCGACTGGCTTCTTGGAATGAATCTGACCCGTGCTCTTACTCTTGCTCATTCAAGCCGTGAGGAGCGCAGACTTATCGCCGTCGGAAGAGTTCAGACGCCTACTTTGCAATTAGTAGCGAGCCGAGATCTTGCTATAAAAAATTTTAAGAGCATCCCTTTTTATAACTTTAATGCGGACATTAAAGCCGCAGGGGGTAGCTTTAAGACAACTTGGAAGGCTGCTGAAAATCAAAAAGGATTAGATGAATCGGGCCGGCTGGTAAGCAAAGAGGCCGCAATTGCCTTAAAGCAAAAATTGCAGCAGGCAAAAAGCGGTGTTATTACAAAAGCTGAAGAGGTTCTCAAAAAACAAGTCCAGCCTAAAGCATATTCTTTAGCTGATATTCAGCTTGAGGCTTCCAACAAGTTTGGTTTTTCAGCGCAAGAGACTTTGGACACGTGTCAGAGTCTTTATGAAAATCACAAATGTGCGTCTTATCCAAGAAGCGACTGCCAATTTTTGCCGGAGAGCCAGTTTGATGATGCACCCTCGGTGATTGCGGCGGTCGGCAAAAGCATTCCGGAGCTATCGGCTTTAGCTAAAAAGGCAAATCCTTCGATTAAGTCCTCTACGTGGAACGATAAAAAAATTACAGCTCACCACGGACTGATTCCAACTTGTCAGAGCGTTTCATGGGAGGCCCTAAATGAGAAAGAAAAGAAAATTTATTTTCTGATTGCTAAACGTTATTTGTCCCAATTTTTCCCGGAGCATCAGTACTTGGCTAAGACTATTGAGTTAGATATCGCCGGTGAAAAATTTTGCGCTCACGGGAAAACAGTCAAAGTTGCCGGCTGGAAAGGGTTCAACGAAGAAGAGGAAAAAGAAGAACTTCAAGTTCTTCCGAAAGTCACTAAAGACGAGAGAGCGGCAGTAGCGGGCATTTCTGTTAAGCAAGATATGACCAAACCACCGGCATATTTTACTGAGGGTACGCTTATTGCTGCCATGGAAAAAATTCATACCATCGTTGAAAATCCCGAGCACAAAAAACTTCTTAAGGAGGGAGACGGCATTGGTACGCCTGCAACGAGAGCCGCAATTATTACTGATCTGAAAAAGAAGGGATATCTAGCCTCTAAAGGGAAAAAAATAAACGCAACAGAAGTCGGAGTTGCATTGCTCAAAGTCGTTCCTGAACTTGTTAAAAATCCGGTTCTGACTGCCATGTTTGAAAGAAAACTCAAAGATGTTGAGGCCGGAGCAGGCAGTTTGCAGGATTTTCTCAGCACCCAGCAAAAGTTTATTTTGCAGGAAATTACAAAAGCTAAAAAACTAGCCGGGATATAACCGTCATGCAACTGTCAGACAACCCTTTTTTAGAAGATTTGTTTCCGACGCCACGAGCTCCAAAAGGCAGTTTCAAAAGAGAGTTCGAGACGGTTAAGTCGACTGCTGCTTTTCGCTTTTCGGCCCTCGGGTCGAAAACGAAGGCGGCCGGAGTAGTAAACGGAAGACCCGAAGTTTTTATCAGATTGGGAAGACCCAATGTTCGCTCTTATTCTCATCTGATTAAAACTGCTGATTACATTGCCCGGCATGGAGATGTTGAAGTTGAAGATCAGAGCGGGCAGATTTTTACCGATAAAGCCGAATACCGAAAAATTCTTTATCAATGGAAACTTGCTTCAGATATGGGAGAAGGTGAAGCAAAATACGGCCATGCAAGAAGAATTATTCTGTCTATGCCCGAGGGAGTTGATGAGGAAAAATTTCAGAAATCCTGCCGGCAGTGGGCCAAAGATATGCTTTCCGGTTACGACTATTTAATCGCTTTTCATTTAAAAAGCAATGACAAAAAAACTCATCAGCCTCATTGTCATATTCTCCTGCGGACCATTAGTAAAGACGGGAAAAGGTTTCATTTAGACAATCAAGAGACGGCTGCCCTTCGTGAGCATTTTGCTTCATGCTTGTTAAAAAACGGCATCGAAGCTAATGCTACACGTCGATGGTCCCGGGGAAAAACGATAAAGTCTGTCAGTCAGGCTGATTATCACGTCGCCCGCAACCGTGTAATGACTAATGAAGAGCGGGCACGGATTTATGCCATGAGTAAAAAGCGCAATCTTTTGAACCATCAGAAAGAGAGAATGCAGCGGATAGCTGACGCTTTCGAGATTGGTGCGGAGATTGAAGATCCGGATGGAATTGTTCAAGCTAAAAAAACGAGAAAGAAAGTCATCGGACTGGCAAACGGTGCGGCTCAGCAGCTTCTGCGTTCTCAAAATCAGGCCGACAGAGAGTTGGGTAAGAAACTTAAAATTCATTACGACAATCTTTCTCCGGTCGAAAGTGCACAGCAGAAAATGCTCAGAAAGATGAACGAAGAAAGAGCACAGCAGATTCGCCGGCTGCAAGCAATGAAGAGAAGAAAGAAATTTGAACGAGGAGCTCAGCGATAATTTTGTAAACAATAACGCATTCGACAGTTTCGGCAAAAATCAGGTTAATATTGCCGAGCCTTAAAAATAATGAGAATGCTTCTGAAATATGAGGCAGAGGCCCTGCAGTAACGAAACTCTAAGTTGCTTGCAGGAAGAAAAACACGAGGCTCAAAGCGTACGGGAATACGCAGAGAGCCTCAGTTAATAAGGAGTTGGTCGTGAGACTTGAAACTATACGACTATTACTGCTCCTTATCGTGTTGAAGGAATTATCCTTCAACGCAGAGGTACTTGTCAACTTTGACATGCATATCTCTGTCTCGATAGTGGCAGCAGCAACGCTCTTAACAATAGTTAAGAAGTAGCGTTGGCAGAGCCGGTACAGATTGTTTTGTATCGGCTTTTTTTGTTTTCCGATGCCGATTATCTCCTCTTATTTATTGACAGCTTCTTTGAATTTTTTGCTCGGATGGAACTTTACAACTTTAGCTGCAGGAATGGTTATTGGTTCTCCATTTAAAGATATAAATGTTTCCTCAGCTTATTAGGTTATTCGTCCTAGGAACTCTTATCTCGAGCTTTTATAAGGGCCTATCTTAACCGACTTAGCTCTTTTTGAATAACTATCGAGAACACTTAGAAAAAAGGTGAAGATCGGCGTGTTTCGGAGGTTTTCACTTAAGCAAAAGCAATACAATTGATAATTAACCGGAAAAGAAAAATTAAAACACTTAATCCACTTTATACTAGAGGCATGAGAAGATGTGCATAAATCTCATCCTTATAAGGCGGCTCGGAATTGGTACTTCCGGGCCGTTTCGCTTGGTTTTTACACAGACTGAGAAGAAAACCAGCAACTTCTCAATTCCTTGCTCTGTTATGCACTCAGAGTAGGTGCGGTAATTCTAGCAATACACAACTAGACGATTTTGTCTTTTCCAATAACAACAAGGATCCAAAAAACAAGCTCTATACTTCCAATAAGCATCACTAATATCCTTTGTAAAAAGATAAAAAAATGAAAGACGGGAAAGAGCTCCATGAGAAAATCATGATTAGTTATTTGTTGTTACTGAACAAACAAACCGATCAATTTATTTTAAAAGGAGGAACTGCCTTATCACGCTGCTATGGATTAGACAGATTTTCTGAAGATATTGATTTGGATGGTCACAAACAAGATATTAAAGAACTGACGAGAAGATTTTGTGACCGATTTGGCTTCACAATGAGAGTTGCCAAGGACACATCAACAGTAAAACGGTGCCTAATTGATTACGGCGGATTGGAAAAGCCTTTGAAAATTGAAGTCTCTTACCGAAACCAACAAATATCTGAACAAGACTGGCAGATTGTTGGAGGAATTAAAGTTTATTCAATTGATGCCTTAGCCAGAATGAAGGCCAATGCCTACAACGGTCGTGACAAAATTAGAGATCTCTATGATTTGAGCTTTATTTGCAATAATTACTTTGATAAGCTTTCCCACGGAACCAAAAATACAATACGTGATGTACTCTCTTACAAAGGTATAGAGCAATTTGACTACCTCGTTGCAACTCAAAAGGATCCACTCATCGACAAAAATAAACTTGCCGATAGTTTCTTGACAATGCATGACAAACTGGGTCTTCTTCTCGATAATACGCAAGAGAAGAATAAGCTGGAACAAAACCGCTGAGGTTTTTATGAAATATATAAGCGGCATACATGCTTTGAATTTACGCTGCAGCCTGCAAACTTGCGGTGACTGGCATCAATCCGGTATTCAATGGAAGATGCCCACAGTCCGAGAATCTTCAAATTCTTTGTTTGGTGATTACGGAATCGAAAAAAATTCTTACGTCCCTGAACATGAGGGAACTTTCAATACTGCTAATCATATCCGGGCCTGTCTAGATTTATTGGCGGAAGGAAATTTCGGTTATGCTCAAGGAATGCGTAACGAGCTTATTTGCAATGACAGCTATACGCCGGAGATTTTTAAAAAAGTTTACGTGCTAAAGAACCTAAAACATTGGGATAAGATTAGCGAATTTATGGGCAAAGAGTACGGACTTCAATGGCTGGATTTTCTTTCGAGCGAAAAGGCATGAGAAAAGAAATAAAGCCGGTTTTTACTGAACAACAGATACAGACAGCGAAGGAACTTTCCCAGAAGTATATCTGGTGGGAGAAGCCGGAAGTATTTTTAGAGTGTGATCCGCTCTTTATTTTGGCTCAAGTCATGAATTTAGGTACGTTGAGTGACCTGAGGTTGATGTTGGAAAATTTCGATAAAACCCTTCTTATAAGTGTTCTTAAAAACGCAAAAAAAGGATGGTTTGATGACAAGAGATGGAACTTTTGGCATTTATATTTGGGTCTATGTGAGCCCGGAGAAGTTCCCCCTTTGCCGAAGAGGAAGATAGTTCTTCCTAATGGAGAGGTTTGGGAGATATGACGATTCAAACAGAATTAGGACAGGATTAGACAAAATGTTTAGGGATACTGTTGCGGAATTTGTAGAAGAAGAAAGAAGATCAATCAAGCCTCCAACTGTAGAAATCAGTACCGAGGATTTTTTGAAGATAGTGGAAACTTTGAGTGATCCTTTTAACGGATTAAAAAAATCAACGAAAAGTTTGTGTGCTAATCTAATTTGTGATTATTGCCAGAAGCGTATGATTGATAAAATTCCGATGTCAGAAGAGGAAAGAGAATATCTTGCCGCTCTAAGGAAAGTGTAAACTCCAGCCTCTTCAAACGTTCTTTGTACTACTCTTCTTCGAGTAGGGAAGTGCAGTATCGGCCCCAATCTTCCATGATCGTTCTTCTTTCTTTTTCTAGTTTCGATCTATCGTATGCGCCTTTGTATGGATCGTTTCTGGAATGAAGGAGGCAAAGTTCAACTGCCTCCTGATCGTATTTTCGGTTATTACCTAATTCATCGCTCTTGGCCCAAGTCCTGAAAGTTGAACGGGCTGTACCATGCTGCGTTGCGATACTTTCTATTCCTGTTCTAGCGGTCTTTTCCTCATCAATCCAACCTATGCCGTCTATGATTTTTTTTCTTGCATGAGCCTTACGGATGACTTGGGTCATGGCCATGTCCGAGAATGGTTTGCCGTATGAATTAGAAAAAACATAAGGACACTCGAAAAATCTAGTTGCTCTTTTTAGAAGATTTACTGCAGCTTCGTTTAAGAAAATTTGGTTACGAGTCTTACCGGTTTTAATCTTGTCGTCTTCTAAGGGAATTGTCCAAGTCTTATTTTCGAGATCAATATCTGACCATTTCATATTTCTTACTGCCTTAGAGCGAGCAGCAAGAAAAATTGATAAAAGCAACATCTCAGAGGAAGGACTAATTAGCGAAGAAATTTCTTTTACAAAGGCAGGAATTTCTTTAAAGTCGATGCTTGCGTGAGTTTCTTCTATTTTTCTATTTTTATTATATGGTTCAAGTAAGACTCCAAGTGAGCCTGAAAGATCGGCAGGATTAAAAGGAACTGTTCTATATTCAAGTGCAATGGTCCAACGAAAAACTGCCCGAACATCGCAAAGGATTTTAGAAGATGTAGAAGGACTGCGGCTCCAGACGGGAACCATGAGATCTCTTATATTTTCAGGTTTTATCTCGTTAATGTCCATGTTCCCGATAAAAGGAAAGATGTGATTGGTCAGTCGACTAATCATGTCTCTTTCACCCTTAACATTGTTTTTCCAATAGCGATTTACAGCTCGTTCATGCACAAATTTCAGAGCTAAAAATTTAAATATGGAATTTTCTTTTTTCTTCTTTTCTATCTGTTGGTTCGTGAATGCAAATTTTTCTTTTCTTTCTGCAGCCGGATCTGTTCCGTCTCTAACCTTTTGCTGGAGACCAAATGCTTTTTCTCTGGCCTGAGAAAGGGTAAGTGTGTTGCAAGGGCCAATGACCATGACTTTTCTTTTACCAGCGCAGGTGTAGCGGAAATAATAATTTTTCTTTTCTCCAACAACCCGCAAGTAGAGACCTTTGGCACCTGTGATCGCATACCATCCATCTTCTTTAGTATTTTTGATTTGTAAAGCCGTGGATAAAGCCATTTTGTTAATCCTTAAAAATGGTGACTAGGGTTTTCCTAAAGATGATTTATGTCACCATTTTGTCGCCATTTGGTGACTTTATGCAAGCGAACTTAATTTATAAACTTTGAAAACACAAACTAGTCAGAACATTAAAAATCAATGAGTTTCAGAGGGATTGTAAGGATTTTTGGAACTTATTTGATGAATCTGAAAAAAAGAATGGCGGAAGGGGTGGGATTCGAACCCACGGATGGGGGCTACCCATCGCTAGTTTTCAAGACTAGTGCATTCAACCGCTCTGCCACCCTTCCGAAAGGAGACTGAATTATACATAAAAATCGGTCTCCTGCAAGTTTTAAATTTCTGTGAGAGTTAACACGGCTAAAAATTTTTGATTATTCTTCAGCGTAGGAGAGTACGGTTGGACTTTCAACATCGACACCATATTCTTTAGCACGAGCAAGAATGGCACGGGCAAGCTTTGGCTTTAAGTCGTCCGGGCAGTATCTGAAATACGCCTCAGCGGCTCTAACATGGGCTGCATCCGGCATTGGATATTCTCTTCTTTCAGGTAAGCCAAAAACTGAATCCGGTAATTCTTTTCTCTCTATAGTATTTAACTTGTCGTCCATAACAACCTCCATAATAGGTGCGTTCAATATAGCCATTTTGTCCGCATGCAAGAGGTATAGAGACACAAAGTGAGGAAATAACTTTGAATTAATTAAAAAATGGCAGAAAAAAACTGCCTCTGAAGTTTTTCCAAGAGGCAGTTGAAAGGCGTAAGGAAACTTGATTAATTCAGCTTTTTAGCTTCTTCAAGCTTCTCATGTACATAATCAAAAGTATCACTAACGGATTTTGAAGGTTTGTTGGGATCCAAAAGGCTTACAACGATAATGGTAAGGGCCGAGAAAACGAATCCCGGAACGATTTCGTAAAGATCCCACCAACCACCTTGGTGCCAAACCAAGACTGTAAGAGCACCAACAATGATTCCGCACAGAACGCCGTTCTTAGTGCATTTCTTCCACAAGAGAGAAAGAATAATTGCGGGACCAAAAGCAGCTCCAAATCCGCCCCATGCGTAGCTAACCAATGAAAGTACGAGATTGTTCGGATCCAATGCAATCAAAATGGCTACAAGGCTGACGCCGATAACGGTGGCTCTGCCGACCCAAACCAATTCTTTCTGAGAAGCATTATTCCGGATGAAAGCTCTATAAAAATCTTCGGTTAAAACAGAGGAGCAAACCAAAAGTTGGCAGGAGAGGGTGCTCATCACAGCTGCAAGAATAGCCGAGAGAAGAATGCCTCCAATCCATGGGCTGAATAATGTAGTAGAGAGAACCATGAAAACTCTTTCATGATTGGCTATAACCGGGGCAGCTACATCGGTATGAGCAGCAAAATAAGCAGCTCCGAAGAATCCGGCTGCAACTGCACCCCCTAGGCAGAAGATAAGCCAAATCATGCTGATGCGGCATGCTTGAGGCATAACTTTGGCATCTTTTGCTGCCATAAAGCGAACCAAAATATGGGGCTGACCAAAATATCCTAAACCCCAAGCCAGCAGGGATATTACACCAATGAATGTTTGGCCTTGAAGCATGTTCAAATGATTGGCGCTGACCTGAGAAACTTGATTAATGGTGGCAGTCCAACCTCCAAGATCCCACATCACTGCTAACGGTGTAATGATGAGAGCTAAACACATCATTGATGCCTGAATAGTGTCTGTCCAGCTTACAGCGAGGAAACCGCCTAAGAAGACATAGGCTAAAGTTGCGATCGTGCCGAGAATAAGAGCTGTTGAGTACGGCAGATCAAACACCATTTCGAAAAGTCTGGCACTCGCTACCATACCGGAGGCAGAGTAGATGGCAAAGAAGAGCAGAATGACAAAAGCTGAGATAATTCGGAGCAATTTGCTCTTGTCTTCAAAGCGATGAGTGAAATAATCCGGAAGAGTCAGAGCATTATGGGCAACTTCGGTATAAACGCGAAGAGGTGATGCGACAATTTTCCAGTTAAGATATGTTCCGATGGCCAAACCGATGGCAATCCAAGATTCACAGATGCCGGAAAGAAATACCGCACCCGGCAAGCCCATCAAAAGCCATCCGCTCATATCTGAGGCGCCGACCGAGAGGCCTGTGACAATGCTTCCCAATCTTCTTCCGCCTAAGATGTAGTCGTTGAAATTTTTAGTGTAGCGCCACGCAAAAAGGCCTACTGCTACCATGACAATAAGGTAGCCAATAAAAGTTATTGAGGTTGGATTAAACATTTTATTTACGTTTTCAAAATTATCGAAGAAATATTAACAATCGAAAGAGCCTCAAATCGAAAAGCGGACAATAAGTTTAGAATTTAGTCAAGAAAGAAATAGAGTTTTCCCGAAAAATGCAGCCTCAAACAGACACATCAGTCCAAATTCCTCTCATTATTGACCTCGAGGAAGCCGCCGCAACCATGAATGAAGTTTTCATGTCTATGAAGCATTCTGTTTTATTAAAGCCAAATCCGGCTTGGAAAGACAGATTTGTCCGATTAGACAGATTGGAAAATATGATTTTAGAAAACAAGGAAAGGATTGAAGCTGCGATTTATACGGATTTTGGATGCAGAGATGCTTTCGTCACGGATATGTTGGATATTTTCCCGACCCTTTCTCAGATCCGATATTTGAAGAAGAATGCCGAAAAATGGATGAAGCCTCGTTCCTTTGTCCCCGATCCGTATTTGCTTCCGGGAAGTGAGGAAGTAATCTTTCAGCCGAAGGGAGTAGTCGGAATCATTGCACCATGGAACTATCCTCTCTTTCTCTCTATTGGTTCAGTTGCGCAGGCATTTGCTGCCGGTAATTTGTGCATGTTAAAGTTGTCTGAGACGACTCCGGTGTTTTCTTCCTTAATAGAAGAACTTGTACAAAAATACTTCATGCCCAACGAACTATATGTAGTCTTGGGCGAAAGCGATATTTCTTCCCGTTTTGCAGAACTTCCTTTTGATCATTTGCTGTTTATCGGCTCAACTCAAGTTGGCAGAAAGGTTGCACAAGCTGCGGCAAAAAATTTGACACCGGTAACTTTGGAGTTAGGGGGAAAGTCTCCGGCGGTTATTGCTCCGAATTATCCTTTAGATGCAGCTGTAGAGAGGATTATGGTCGGTAAGCTCTTAAATTCCGGCCAGACTTGCATAGCTCCCGATTATGTTCTTATAGAGCGCAGACGCGTTAGAAATTTTGTGGATATTTGCAGAAAAGAAGCAAGAAAACTCTATCCGGCAGGCTTAGCAGATCCGTCCTACACTTCGATCGTCTCTCAAAGCCGATTTGAATCTTTACTCAATCAGCTGCAGGAAGCGTCTCAGACATCTAAAGTGGAATCTCTATTTTTAGGAGATCAGTTCGATTTGAAGACGAGAAAGCTTGGACCACAGATAGTTCTCAATCCGCCGCCTGATATCGAAGTAATGAGCGAAGAGATTTTCGGGCCTATTTTGCCGGTCATTGCCTATCCCGATGATGACATAGGGGAGGCGGTCGACTTTATCAATTCCAGACCTCATCCTTTAGCGATGTATTGGTTTGATAACAATAAGAAGAGAGTGAAAAACATCGTCTCCACGGTGCCATGCGGAGGCATAACGGTAAACGATACGATTTTGCACGCGGTCAGTCACAATCTGCCGTTCGGCGGAGTGGGACAGTCCGGAATGGGCCGCTACATGGGAAAGGCAGGCTTTGAAAGCTTTTCCAATCTTAAGTCTGTGTTCTATCAGAGCAAACTGAATTTTGTGGATATGTTTAATCCGCCTTATTCTGAAAAGGCTCACTCTATTGTGAAATCAATGATCCAGGGGAAGTCCATGCTTTCTATCTTGCTGAAGAAAGATAAGGAGCAGGACGAGTAAATGATAAGTCCGGCGCCAAGCCGGACTTGATGAAAAACTTTTTAATTCAAAAGACTTATGTTTTCGAACTAACCGCCGATATAAGACATTTCAATCTTATTCTTCTTACGTTCCTTGACGGTTTCAGAAGTTCGAATTTCCGAGTAATGGTCTTCTCTTGCCGACCAAATACGTCCGATAGCTTCCTCAATCTCTTCATCGGTTGCGCCTCCGCGAAGCATCTGGCGAATATCGAACCCTGTAGTGGCAAAAAGACAGTTATAGATTTTTCCGTCAACGGAAAGTCTCATGCGGGAGCACTCTTTGCAGAAAGGCTCACTGACTGAAGAAATGAAGCCTATTTCTCCGCCGTCATCTTTGAATCTCCAGCGGGTAGCGACTTCTCCGGTGTAGTTCGGATCTAAAGGTTCAACAGGGTAGACATTGTTGATGTGTTCAACAATAGCTTTGGAGGGGATAACATCATCCATTCTCCAGCCGTTAGTTGCGCCAACGTCCATAAATTCAATGAAACGGACAATTACTTTAGTTCCTTTGAAATACTTGACAATATCTAAAAGCTTGTCGTCATTGACGCCTTTTTTAACGACAACATTTATCTTGATACTCGGGATTCCTGCTTCCTCGGCAGCCTTAATGCCTTCGAGAACTTTTTCGAGAGGAAAGCCCACGTCGTTCAATTTCATGAAGACCTCGGGGTCCATGCTGTCGAGAGAAACGGTAATCCTTTTTAAACCGGCTTCAGCTAATGCTTTTGCTTTTTTTGTTAAGGCCGAGCCATTGGTTGTAATAGCAACATCTAAATTTTTACCGTTCCAAGTCTTCAGAGAGGAAAGTTTTGCGACTAAGTTCTCTATGCCTTTTCTAAGCAAAGGTTCTCCGCCGGTCAGACGAATTTTCTCAACGCCGTTCTTAATAAAAATTTTGGCGACTCTTTCTAGTTCTTCAAAAGTCAGAAGTTCGGTGTGAGCCAGAAAGGAATGATCTTTTTCGAATTTCTCTTTAGGCATGCAATATCGACAACGAAAGTTGCATCTGTCCGTGACCGAGATTCGTAAGTCACGTAACGGTCTGCCTCGTCTGTCAACCCAGTGAGAGTCTTTTTTGCTGATGGTTCCGCTTAACGGAATAGTTTTAGACTCAGGCTTAATCGGTATTATTTTGCTTTTTTTCATTAAAAATGATTGCCTAATTGAAGAGACAATTATATTTATAGCCAAGACTTTTGAAAATACTCCGGTTGGTTGAGGAAAAAGTGAAAAAGCTTTTCAGTTTGAGTACGTTTTTATCTCTTCACTAAGTCCTAGCTTTCGTTCCTTTTATTTATATTCCTCATTTGAACCTTCTCCACTATACTTGCAAGACTTGTATTAAAAAAGAATTCAGATGGGAGAAAGATAATGAGTGAACCAGTAATGAAAGCAAGGTGCTATCCGGAGATTCTGGCCTTGTACGAAGAATTAAAAGAACACAGAAGAGACGTGCATGCTCATCCGGAATTAGGCTTTGATACTGACAGAACAGTTGAAAAAATTGTAGCTTTCCTGCAAAGACATGGAATCACTGAGATTGATACAACAACGGTCAAAGGTTCCGTGATTGCTGTCCTAACCGGGAATCAGCCTGGGGTTACCGTAGCTTTGCGTGCGGATATTGACGCACTTCCAATGCCGGATTCCACTTCCAATCCTTGGAAGAGCACCTTTGCAGGAAAAGCTCACGCATGTGGTCACGACGGTCACCAAACTTGGATGCTTGGTACTGCAACTTACCTCTCCGCACACCGTGATTTCCCGGGACGTGTGGTATTTATTTTCCAGCCGGCAGAAGAAATTGGCTTAGGAGCTACTGCAATTGTTAAAGCAGGCATTTTAGAAAAGTATGACGTTAAAGAAATCTACGGAGGCCATGACGAACCGTTCTTGGATAAAGGCTCCTTCGGTTTCAAAGTAGGACATTTGCAAGCCTCATCAGATAGCTTCTTGGTTGAGTTTACGGGAGTTGGAACTCACGGAGGCAGACCTCACAAAGGTATAGATCCTCTTCCTGCGCTTGCTGAACTTTATAACGCATATCAATCTATCATTTCTCGAAAAGTCGATCCATTAGAGCCGGCAGTGTTGTCTATTTGCTCCATGAATGCCGGAAGAAAGGACACTTACAACGTCGTTCCCGGAGACGCTAGTCTCGGGGGCACCGTAAGAACTTTCTCTCCCGCAGTAAGAGATCTTCTGGAAGAAAACATGAAGAGAATGGCAGAAGGCATTGCACAAGCTCATGGTTTGAAAGTTAATTTCCAATATATTCGTTTGATTTCTTCTTTAAATAATGCAGAGGTTTGCACAAAAGCAGGTATCGAAGAGGCACTTAAGCTTGTCGGAGAAGAAAATGTGGTTAAAGACATGACTCCTTTTATGAGCAGTGAAGACTTCAGCGTCTATCAGGAAAAAATTCCGGGAAGTATTATTAGAGTTGGCGTCCGAGATGAAAACCATCAGGTTTCCATCCATAATCCGTTATTTGACTTTAACGATGAGGTTTTACCGCTGGCTTCCACTTTGTTTGTAAATATTGTGAAGTCCAGACTCGCAGCTTTATCTAAATAAATTTAAATAGGAGAGCCTTTAGGGGGCTCTCCGGGAGAGCCGAAAATGATCTTTAATCAGTATGAGCAGCTAGAAGATTTTGTTTTAAGGAACGGAGTTCCTAAATCCGATCGCACGGGAACCGGGACAAGATCAGTTTTCGGCTATCAAATGAGGTTTAATCTCGAAGAAGGCTTTCCTCTGGTTACGACCAAGAAGCTTCATCTGCGCTCAATCATTCATGAACTGTTATGGTTCTTAAAGGGAGAATCCAACATAGCCTATCTGCGTGAGAACAAAGTTACTATTTGGGATGAGTGGGCAGATGAAAACGGTGAGTTAGGCCCGGTCTACGGAGTCCAATGGAGATCCTGGCCGACAGCCGATGGTAAAACAGTGGACCAAATTGCAAATGTCATCCAGCAAATCAAGACTAATCCGGACTCCAGGAGACTAGTCGTTAGTGCCTGGAACGTGGGAGAAGTGCCTAAAATGCATTTGCCTCCGTGTCATATGTTTTTCCAGTTTTACGTTGCTCAAGGACGCCTGTCCTGTCAGCTTTATCAAAGAAGCTGCGACATTTTCTTGGGTGTTCCTTTTAATATCGCAAGCTATTCTTTATTAACTCATATGGTTGCCCAGCAATGTGATTTGAAAGTCGGCGATTTTGTTTGGACCGGAGGAGATTGCCATATTTACGATAATCACATAGAGCAAGTGAAGGAGCAGCTTTCCCGCTCGCCTCGAGAAGCTCCTCAGCTAGTTATCAAGAGAAAGCCGGATTCCATCTTCGACTACAAGTTCGAAGATTTCGAGATTGTCGGCTATGATCCTTATCCAGCAATCAAAGCGCCGGTGGCTGTTTAGGAGGAAAACGTGAAGCCCCATATTAGTATGATTGTCGCCAGAAGCCGAAACGGCGTAATAGGTAACCGCGGAATGCTTCCATGGCGTCTTCCTGAAGACCTTAAGTTTTTTAAGCAGACAACCATGGGACTTCCTATCATTATGGGAAGGAAAACTTGGGAATCTATCGGCAGACCTTTGCCGGGAAGAAGAAACGTGGTTATTACGAGTAATCCCTCTTATTCCGCTGAAGGGGCTGAGGTTGTCGGAAGTATCGAGGAAGCCATTAAACTCTTTTCTTCTAACGACACCGTGATGATTATCGGAGGTGCAAGTATTTATAAACAAGCGCTTCCACTAGCTGACACTGTCTGGCTCACCCAAATTGATCAAGACTTTGACGGCGATGCGTACTTCGATTCTTTGTCTGAGGAAGATTGGAAAATTGTGTGGGAAGAAGATCATCCCGCAACGGAAAAGGAGACTCTTCCTTATAAATTCATGCGGTTAGAGAGAATTAGAAACACCTCGTATTGATTTCAGGTTTTCTTAGTGGTTATTTCTAAAAGAAGAATCTTTTCAAAAGAATAAAATATTCTGTAATCCGTAGATCGGACTGGATTATTTTGAAGGAAGAAAATGGCACTTGAAAAAATGTCGATATTAATCGACAGTGATTTAAAGAAAGACTTCATTAACTGTGTTCTTCGCCATTATGACAATGCCGAAGAAGGTATTTTGGATTTGATCAAGATTTACATCGAAAAGGCAAATTCGTCTCCTGCCCAAGCAGAAATCAAGGCAAAAGTACGTGAGACAGTTTTTGAAGGCGACAAAGGCAGCGGTCTTAACAGCAGAGAAATTGAGAAAATTATGCTCAATAAGACTGACGAAGAGATCGAAGCCAATCGTTTGGCTTAATCCATTAAAGAGGCAGCTTTCCTCACCATATTTAAATCGGCTCCGTGGCGCATCAGATCTCGCTCTACGGAGTCCATTGCTTCATTGAAATTCTCAAATTGTGAGTTGTTCTGCCAGAGAGTAGTGACTTCCTGATTACAAGCCCGTATATCCGCTGTCGTCTGCGGCCCTTCATCAATTGCGGCTGCTTGACAGCAAGAGTGAGAAGGAAGAAGTTTGGCTGAAACTAAAGCCATATAGGCGAGCATCGCATAAGTCGGCATATTCGGATTTGTTTTATCTTTACCCGAAAGAAAATTCTTGATTCCTTGTTCTATTTCACTAATCTTGACTTTCTGGTAATCCAATCCTGTAATGCAATTTTCAAGAATTATTTCGTTTTTCTTTGCATGGGCTACCTGACAGTAGAAATTTTTCCGCAAAGAGGGATGGGTTTCCGTGTTGTGATCCTCTCCCATTTTGATATTGATGATGAACTTATTATCAGAAGTATCAAAGACAAAAGTGGATTTAGAGGGAGAGTAACGGGACAGGACTCCTTCAACGAAGACCTTCTGTCCTTTGTATTTTTGAATAAATTCGGTTGGATTTTTTAAAACGTTTTTAGCCAATGAGCCTGCACTGAAGTAATAGACCTTCGGATTTTCAAAAAGAGTAGACGCCCCGGTATTAACAAAGCTCTCGTATTGTTCCCAAGCAAAGGACTTAATGAGGTAATTTTCCAAGGGAGAAAGCTGGTAGGGAGCAGGGGACGAATAAGAAAAGGAGGACACTGCCAGCAGGGAGGCTGCACAAACCTTCAATATCTTTTTCGTCAGAGACTGCTCCATTTCTCTAGTTCCAAGTAAAAATTACCACTTTCTATCGGCAATCTTCATTTGCTGTTCGTCAACAAAGTACCAGAAATCTTTTTCATTTAAGGTAACTCTGTGAACAACAAGTCCGGTATCAGCGTCTTTATATTCAAAGACAACGTTAATCGGCTGATTGCTTAAGAATTGGTTTTCTGCGGTTGCACAAATATTTTCAAAGTTAATGCTCGGCATATCCCACGGATCTTCATCATCCATGTCCAAAAGATTGCCTCTAAAGCGAGGGTGGCTCATGAGATATTTCAAAACATCGGCCAAAGCTTCAGTCGGTATGACCCAGAAATGTTCTCCCCCGGTAGATACTAGGTTGTCGAATACATCTTTAACAAAGACCTTGAGATCTGCGTCATCAGGCACAGCGAGCGGATCGTTCATACCCATCGGATCATTTTGATGGGTGGCATACCATTGTTGTCCTGAGACTTTGAGCGGGCCTTGAATTTTGGCACGCAAATCATCATAAGCCACAAATCCAAGTGCCCAAGGGTTAGCATTTCCAACTTCTTTAGCAGCTGCAATTAATTTAGTTAACCATTCTTTTTTTGATAATTGAGCCATACAAGTTCCTTCTTTAAATCTACAAATTGGTAAGAGGTTTACCCTCCTACGATATCAGTTTTTACATAAGGTTACCAGGGTGTAAGTTCAGTTTGAGCGATCTTGCTTTATAGGAAAAGAAATTCTGAGTTTAGACCTCTCAAGAAATATAGAATCAAAAAACTTTTAATGGAAAATTTTCTATGGTGAAGAAGCTTTTTTTAATTGCTGCCTTGTTTTCTCAAGCAGCTTTTGCAGGTCAGTATGCCCAACAGTTGAGTGACTGTGCCTATAACAATCTAAATTCTCAAGATAAAAAGATATTGACTCAGTGGGCATTTGTTTCATTAGGAAAAACAAAAGCTGCTAAAGAAGTGACTGTGATTCCGGCTCAAAAAATCAAAGACATTGAAGCAAAGGGCAAGGCTGTCATGACAAGCATCGTAACGGAGAGATGCGGAAAAGAAATGGCGAAAGTTGCTCTCTATGAAACAAAAGACGGTTTTAAAGAGGCAGGTTCTGATTTGGCTTTGAGACTAGCCAAAGACGAGATGGGAAGTAAACTCGATTCTATTTTCCCGAAAATCACAGATCAGGGCAGTTTGAATGTAATGAAGGCCGGGGAAGTTTTGGACGGCTTCTTCAAAAAGATTAGATAAGCCGGAATCCGGTGCTGTTCTTAAGAGTCAAAAGCATCCTTGAGACGGCAGGGTTAAATTCAAAGAAATTAGAGTTTAGATTTAACTGCCAAAAGAAAAGCCCGGAAAAAGTATTCCGGGCGTTGTGCTTTAGAAACTATTATTTTTTAGCTTCCGGTGCGGCTTTCTTAATTGTGAAATTGTGGCATTCATTGCACATGAGGACCGGCTTAGACTGATTGGCTTTATGACAATCTTCACAATTAACTTGACCTAAATGGCTCTTATGAGGATTTGGAACAAGGTTTGCAGTTTGCTGACCTAATTTGTCATAGTCACCGTGGCATTGCATGCACTGGTATTTAGTGACATAGCCGTTTTGGCTTTTTGGCCACATGGCTCCATGGGCTTGCTCTAATGTTTTTGCTTCAGCAGCAAAAGTAACAGACATGCAAGAACCGATTGTTAATGCAAGAGCGGCAATAAGAAGTTTTTTCATGTTATTCCTCACGTATTATTTTGCTTGACTTGCTCTCTGAGCCATTTCTTTACCCGCAATTCTTCCGAACACCGTAGCAGCGCCTAACTGAGCACCGCCGGCATAGTTATGGAAGAAGATACCGCCTGCAGAGTTGCCAACTGCATAGAGACCAGGGATAGATTTTCCGTCTAAGTTCTGGATTTCAGCCTTGGTATTGATCAACGGACCTCCGAAAGTTGCAGTCATACCGCCGTTCAACGGAATAGCGTAGAAAGGTCCTTTTTCGATGAGGTGCGGCTTCTTGTAGGTGTTAGGAGGTGTAAGTTTATCAAGTGTGCTGTTCTTGACTGCGTTGTTATAGTCTTCGACAGCTTTTACGATCTTCTTTTCCGGAAGTCCGACTTGTTTAGCGAGCGCTTCAATTGTGTCGGCTTTTCCATACGGGCTGTTCAAGCGATCGAATTTTGCGACCACGCCTTCAAGGACCGGGCAGGTTGAGTCAACGATAACCCATGCCTTATTGTCAAGAGTCTTTTGAGCGGTTGTTCTGGCCTTAATAACATAGGTGTTGTTTTCGTCCATGTAGCGATCACCGCTTGTTGTGACTTGAATGCCATATCCGCTGTTAAGAACGTCGGCCGGGTTGACGTGAGTTTCTTTAACGATAGGACCGGAGTGGAATTGGTCCATATTAACGAACTTTGTGTACAAAGGCATTGTCAGGGAAATATTTTCACCGGTGGTGGATTTCGAACCTCTCAAAACCATGCGGGTTGCCCATCCGCCGATATATTTGTCAACCATTTCGGGGTTAGCGGAGAATCCGCCTGTAGCGATGGCTACACCGCCTTTGGACAAGAATTCTTTTTGACCTTCAGGAGTTTGAATCTTGACGCCTGTGACATTCATCTTGTCATCGTGAAGAAGTTCAATACCTTTGTGCTCGAACTTAACTTCAACGCCATTCTTTTGAGCGGCAGCCAACAGTTTCTTAACCAATTGTGCACCGCCTGTGAGGCCTTCACCATCTACACGGCAAGTACGGCCGAGACGTGGATAAGGCATCGGACGAATTTTTTTGAATTTAACGCCGATATCCTGTTCCAACCAATCGATATCAGCAGGAATGTGATCGGTATAGACTTTGTTCAAAGCCGGATCGCCCATTTGTTTGGAAACATCCATCATCATGGCGTAGAAGGCTTCAGCTGTATCTTGGATACCTTGTTCTTTCTGATGGCGGGCGCCCCAACCGCAAACGGAGCCCAAAGCAAAGATAGCGTTGCCGTCAGGACGATCTTTCTTTTCGAACACAACGACTTTTTTGGCTCCGGCTTGTTTGGCTGCAATAGCAGTAACGAGACCGGCAGGACCGGCGCCTAAAATAATGGCGTCATAGACTTCTTTTTCGTCCTTCTTTGGTTCAGCAGCTTGGCTTGTGCCGGCAAATGTAGCAAGGCCGGCGGCTAAGCTTCCAAAGAAAGAAGTTTTGAGCATACCGCGACGCGAAAATTGCTTGGACATTGAATTCTCCTATTTCCAAAAGAATGTTTTGTTTCTCAAACCAGTAAGCATTTGCTTAAGGATTGTTAAGAATTCTATCCTCGACCCTATAGGATAAATATCCTAGATCATGTTGAGCTATCTCCATTAACAAGGAAAGCCAAGTTTTGAAGCGTAAGAATCAGAACAATAATGAGATTTGGAAGAGGTGAGCTTTTTAGAGTGATCAATCAGTAGTATTGGCAATATTCAAAAGAAAGGCCTTGGTTAAAATCAGAAAGAAAGGATAATTTTCTGAGTAATTATTTGATGAAAGTTTTAAAGCCTTGTATTGCATTTACGGTCTTAGTCCTAAGCAGTGCGGTTTATGCGCTTCCGGTAATAACGGTAGCTTCTTTGCCATGGAGCGAAGACACTTTAGGAGTTACGGCATTAGACAGTACTCTAAGCTACCTTTCTTCCGAGCTTAAAGGGAAGTACGAAATCAAGCATGTTTCTTTACCGGCAGAAGAGCTAAAGAAAGCCGTTACCGAAAACAAGGTTGATTATTTTATTTCCAACTCTCTTTTTTACACTTCAGTTTCGGCGTCTTCCGGAGGTCAAACGGCAGCGAGAATTGCAGTTCTATGGAATCCTCGTACTTCTTCTCCAACTTATGGCGAAGGCGCAACTATTGTTGTCAGAAGAGACTCTAATATCCACACGCTTTCTGATCTGCAAGAAAAATCTCTCTTCGTTCCAAGTCAAAATGATACTTTTACGTATTTAAGTCTTTTAGGAGAGATTGCCAAAAGTGGCCATCAGCCTCGAGAATTCTTCAAATCTGTTGAGTATGGTGACGGTAAGCATAAAACAGTGATTGAGAAAGTCCTCTCAAAAGAGGCTGATATCGGGGTAGTGAGGACCTGTTATTTAGAAGAGCATCCCAATTACGAAGTGGAGAGCCAACTAAGGGTTGTTAACTTAAAAGATTTTCCAGTCATGAACTGCAAGAGCAGTACGGATTTGTACTTGGGAACTATTTTTGCAGCAACGGCAGAGGCGGATCCCTATCTTAACCGTTTAATTTTAAAGACTCTCTTGGAAATGCCCGCGGAGAATGGTTATATCTGGACGGCAGGAGGAAACCTTTCCGCTTCTCATGCTCTTTTGCAAACTTTGAATGCAGAACAGTACGGCAGTTTGTCTCGAAAATTCTTTTTCCGGAAACTTCAGGAGCATGCCGATGTTTTAATCCTCTTAGCGTTGATTGTTGCCGGACTGATTAGTCACTCGATCCGATCTAACTACTTGATTGAAAAGCGGACAAAAGAATTAAAAGAGATCCAAAAGACTTTCAACGAAACAACGCTGAAATTAAACAATATGCAGAAGGTTGGTCTGATTGGTTTAATGTCCAGCATGATCGGCCATGAGCTCAAACAGCCTCTGACTATCATCATGAATTACCTTCAGGGTCTGAAAGTCCAGTCAAAGACAGGAAAGCTTGATGCAAAAAATATTCTGACCGCACTCACACAGATTGAGACGCAGACCGTAAGAGCCAACGCAATTATTCAAAGGGTCAGAAGTTATGCCAAGCAGGAAAAGCCTCAAGTTCGGTCGGTTAATTTCAACCAGTTAATTCATAAGGCCTTGACATACTTGAACCAGACTGCCCAACGGCATGTAAAAGTTTCATTAAAACTGCCTAAGAAAGAAGTTGTTGTTCAGGCAGAGCCGACGGATTTAGAACTTTCCGTTTATAACTTGTTGAAAAATGCTGCGGACGCTTGTGCCGAAGTTAAAAAGCCGGAAATCACTATAGAACTTACGGAGGATTCTCGGGTTGAATTAAAGATTTCTGACAATGCTCCGGAGATCGATGAAGAAACTTTTAAAAATTTAGGAACTCTTTTTAAGAGCAGTAAACAGAACGGTCTTGGCCTTGGTCTTGCCATTGTAAAACGGGTGGCGGAGGCAAACGGAGGCCGTTTAGAGTTTCAAAAAGATGAATCCGGAAGGTTATTCGTCATATTAAGTCTTCCAAAATTTGAGGAACAAAATTGATAAGTCCTTTAGCAAAAATAAGAATCATTGACGATGATCCGGCGATGTTGGAATCCTGGAAATTCTTGTTGAATAGTCTGGGATGCGATGTCGTTACCTATAACAGCGCCAAAGAGTTTCTGGAAAAAGACGATCCGCATCCGATGGGTTGTATTTTGCTGGATGTCAGAATGCCGGAGATGAGCGGGCTCGAACTTCAAGAACTATTGAAAGAAACGAAGAATGAACTTCCTATTGTGTTTTGTTCCGGCCACGGCACAATTGATATGGCAGTTTTGGCCGTTAGAAAAGGAGCTGTAGATTTTCTTGAAAAGCCGGTAGAAGTTGAGCGGCTGGTGGAGAGCTTAGAAAGGGCTTGTGAAAAAGATGCCCAAAGAGTAGAGGCTCAGACACTTAGTCTGCGTGAAAAGGAAAAGGTAGACTCTTTAACCCAACGAGAAAAAGAAGTGGCCAAAGCATTGGCCGACGGATCTTCTAACCGAGCAGCGGGGCTTAAGCTGGGTATTTCGGAAAAAACCGTTCAAATCCACCGAGGTTCATTATGTAAAAAACTTGGAATTCGATCTCAGGTTGAAATTTCCAAAGTCGTTGAAAAATATCATTTCTAAAAGAGCTTACTGTGCCGAAGATCCTGTTTTTATGTAGACAAATGGTAAGTCTTAACCTATTGAAGTTTTATAAGTTTTAATAAGGAAGATAAGCACGGACGGGACTCAAAAGTAAGATCACTGACATGTCTTAGGTTTGAACTACTCAATTGGAGGCGGGGATAAAGGCCCGGTAGTCCAAATTCTTAAGGCTAAGTGTCTGTATCAGTTCTAGCTGGGAGCAAATCCGCAAGTTGAGAACATGATCATTGTATTTTATTGTCTTACTTCTGAAGGGTAGAAAAATAAAATGAGGGGCTGAAATATTTTCAGCCCCTCGCGTCAATTAATTGAATCTACATTATGGCAGTTTAGCTAATTGTTCTTTGACAGAGATCAAAGAAGCTTCAAAACCGGCTAATCGAGTTCTTTCTTGTTCAATTACCTGAGCAGGTGCTTTAGCTACGAATCTTTCGTTGGAAAGTTTGCCTTTAGCTTTAGCAATTTCACCTTCAAGACGAGCAATTTCCTTATTCAGGCGAGCTTTTTCAGCTTCAATATCTACTTTAACAATCAGCATGAGACTGAAGTCATTAACGACAGCGACAGGAGCAGCTGATCCGACAGGGCGAGCCTTATCTAAATCATCCGTGTAGATAACTTCGCTGAGCTTGCCTAAGACTTTCAGATAGGTATCTAAGGATTCTGCTCTTGCTCTGGAAGCGCCGTCCTTGCAGCTGATAGCCAAAGGAACTTTAGTAGACGGAGAAATCTTCATTTCACCGCGTAAGTTTCTGATGGCATCAATCATTGCTTTGACTTCATTCATGGCGAAGTCGGCTTCGGCATTAACCTGAGAAGCATCGTACTTCGGATATTCCTGAATCATGATGGATGTTTCTTCGTCAGCCTTACGGGCGTTGGCAATAACGGAAACTGTCTGCCAAAGTTCTTCAGTGATGAACGGAATAATCGGATGAGCAAGACGCAAAACAGTTTCAAGTACGGTAACAAGAGTATTTCTTGTCGCTCTTTCAATTGCCGGGTTCCCGCTGTTTAACTGAACCTTGGCAAGTTCCAAGTACCAGTCGCAGTATTCATTCCAGACGAAGCTGTAGATAGCGTTGGCAGCATTGTCCAAACGATAATCTTTGTAGGCTTGGCGAACTTCTTTGATGCAGTTCTGAAGCTGTCCTTTGATCCAAAGATCAGGAATAGAGTAGATCTTTTCTGCATCTGTAAAGCCGCAATCTTTGTCCTGGACGTTCATCAGAACAAAGCGGGTAGCGTTCCAAAGTTTGTTGCAGAAGTTGCGGTAGCCGGAAGCTCTCTTAATATCAAAGTTAACGTTTCTTCCTAAGGTTGCATAAGCAGCCATAGTGAATCTGAGTGCATCTGTGCCGTGAGCTTCAATTCCTGACGGATAGTTTCTGCGAAGTTTCTTCTCGATTTCAGGAGCTTTTTCCGGTCTTCTTAAACCACGGGTGTTCTTAACGATTAAGTCTTCCAAGCCGATGGACTGGATAATGTCGAGCGGATCCAAAGTGTTGCCTTCAGATTTGCTCATTTTCTTGCCTTCGGCATCTCTGACTAAGCCGTGGATGTAAACATCTTTGAAGGGAACTTTGCCAGTAAAGAAGCGGGTCAGCATGATCATTCTGGCAACCCAGAAGAAGAGGATGTCATAGCCGGTGACCAAGACGGAGGAGGGCAGATAAAGCTGGAAGTCAATTTCAGCGTCTGCGTCCGGAGGAGTAATTCCGCCCAAGGAAGAGAAGGGAACCAGACCGGATGAGAACCAGGTATCGAGTACGTCCGGATCACGTGTCAATTTCACGCCTTCGCCGGCTTGTGCCTGAGCCTCTGCTTCGGTGGCTGCAACATAGACATTACCTTTGTCGTCATACCACGCCGGAATTTGGTGACCCCACCACAACTGACGAGAAAGGCACCAGTCTTGAATGTTATTAAGCCATTCTTTGTAGACTTTTTGCCACTGTTCCGGGAAGATGTTGACGAGGTTGTTTTCAACGGCTTCCAAGCCTAATTCAGCAAGAGATTTTCCCGGGAACTTGCAGCCTTCGGGAGCCGGTTTAGACATAGCCATGTACCATTGTTCCGAGAGCATCGGTTCGACGATTTCACCGGTTCTGGCAACTTTCGGTACCAAGTGAACATGGTCTTTAATGCCGACCAATAAACCTTGTTCTTCAAGATCCTTCACAGCAGCTTTTCTGGCTTCATAACGATCCATACCGCGATATTTTTCCGGAACGTTATTGTTCATATGAGCTGTCTTGTCGAGAACGACCAATTCCGGGAGGTTGTGGCGTTTACCGACTTCAAAGTCATTGAAGTCATGAGCCGGAGTAATTTTGACTGCGCCGGAACCGAATTCTTTATCAACGTACGGATCAGCAATAACCGGGATTTCACGATCAGTCAGAGGCAGCTTAAGCATCTTGCCGACAAGATGTTTGTAGCGGTCATCCTCGGGATTGACGGCAACGGCCTGGTCGCCGAAAAGAGTTTCCGGACGGGTAGTGGCAACAACAATGCCTTCAGAGCCATCAGCTCCAGGATAACGAATTTCCCAAAGTTTGCCTTTTTCTTCTTCGGATTCAACTTCCAAATCGGAAACGGAACTTTGAAGTTTCGGATCCCAGTTAACCAAACGGGTTCCTTTATAAATAAGACCTTTTCTGTAAAGCTCAACAAAGCAGTTTGTTACTGTCTTGGAGAGCTTTTCATTCATTGTGAAATAAAGCTTGTTCCAATCTAAGGAGGCACCCATACGGCGCATCTGATTCAAGATAGTGCCGCCGGAGAACTTCTGCCACTCCCAGACTCTTTCCAAGAATTGCTCGCGGGTAAGGTCTTTGATGGATTTGCCTTCTTTTTCTAATTGTCTTTCAACGATAATCTGCGTAGCGATACCGGCGTGGTCAGTACCCGGAAGCCAAAGCGTATTAAATCCATCCATTCTATGGAAACGGGTCAATGTATCCATCACCGTCTGGTTGAAGGCATGACCCATATGAAGAATGCCGGTGATATTCGGCGGAGGAAGCTGGATGGAGAAAGAAGGCTTGCCGAGATCTTTACCGGCAGCAAAATAGCCGTGTTCTTCCCAATACGGATACCACTTCGCTTCAATGGAAGCGGGCTCATAACTCTTTGCTAGTTCTTTGGTTTGTGTGTCGCTCATGGCAGATTTACTTCAATAAAATTCTTTAAATCAAGAGATGCGATATTTTCTCACGTTCACTATATGAAAGAGAGAAAGTCAGCTGAGAAATTCCTACTGTCTGTTATGAACTACCGGCGTAATGCCGTTTCTCTTATATGCAACGAAACGTCTTCTTCCCTCAGTTAGTCCCGGATCTTCTTTCGGAACGATATCTATCACTTTTGGAAATCTCTGCATTAAGTCATGAATAGCAGGCGGTACATTGTGGGTAAGAAGTACTAAAAGATCGCCGCTGCCGATATGTTCAGGATTATCGGAGAGAAGATATGCGTTCCCGGTTGCACCGGCTGTACGGGCTATCGAGTGGGGAATAAAACTCGACGGTTCAAATGTCCAGAGGAGATTATCCAATTGATCCATATCGTTTTCATTGTCAAAAAACACAGCGGCTTTCATGCCGAGTCTCTGCGCTTTTTTAAGCACAAGACAGGCATATCTTTCGCGGTTGACAACGTTTGTATGGATAGCTAATTCAGACATAGGTTAGATAATAACAAAGTCAGAGAAGAATGCTTTCTTTCTAAAAAATGTTCCTGCACTTATGCCGGGAGCGGTTTAGTGTTTCTACTTAGTTAATCTCTTACAAATCTTATCTGAATTTAGGCTACTCCTCTATATTTCGGTCATAATTTCTCGTTAGGTCTTTTTGCGCGAGTCATACTGATTTTCCCCATTGCAAAAAGAAATGAAGGATAGATTAACAACACTTTTTGAGTCTTAAAGAAATGGAAACCATTTTGAAATCCCTTCCCGTAGGAGAAAAGGTAGGTATTGCCTTCTCCGGCGGTTTAGATACTAGTTCTGCTTTGCTCTGGATGAAGAAGAAAGGAGCACTTCCTTGTGCTTACACAGCTAATCTGGGTCAGCCGGATGAAAAAGATTACGATGACATTCCAAAGAGAGCTATGGAATTCGGCGCATCAATCGCCCGTTTGATTGACTGCCGTGATCAGTTAGTTGCAGAAGGTATTGCTGCGATTCAATGTAATGCTTTCCATATTCATACCGCCGGCGTTACTTACTTCAATACAACACCGCTCGGCCGTGCTGTTACAGGCACAATGCTTGTAAACGCCATGAAGGAAGACGGCGTTAATATCTGGGGCGACGGTTCCACATACAAAGGAAACGATATTGAACGTTTCTACCGCTATGGCCTTTTAGCCAATCCTGAACTGAGAATTTACAAACCATGGCTCGACGTTAAATTCATTCAAGAATTGGGCGGCCGTGCTGAAATGAGCCAGTTCCTTATCGACAACGGCTTCGGCTACAAGATGAGCAAAGAAAAGGCATACTCCACTGACTCAAACATGCTTGGCGCCACACATGAAGCTAAGGATTTGGAACATTTGGACAGCTCCATTAAGATTGTTGAACCGATTATGGGCGTCGCTTTCTGGAAACCGGAAGTTGAAATTAAGCCGGAAGTCGTTACTTTGAGCTTCAAAGAAGGTATGCCTGTTGCCATTAACGGCAAAGAATACAAAGACAAAGTTGAGCTCATGATGGAACTCAACAAGATCGGCGGACGTCACGGTTTAGGTATGAGCGACCAGATCGAAAACCGTATTATCGAAGCTAAGAGCCGCGGTATTTACGAAGCTCCGGGAATGGCTCTTCTTCATATTGCTTATGAAAGATTAGTTACTGGTATTCATAACGAAGATACTATTGAACAGTACAGAATCAACGGTATGCGTTTAGGCCGTCTCCTTTACCAAGGCAGATGGTTTGATCCGCAGGCTATCATGCTCAGAGAATCCAGCATGAAGTGGGTTGCTAAGGCTATTACCGGTGAAGTTAAGATTGAACTTCGCCGTGGTAATGATTACAGCATCCTTGATACACGTTCTCCGAACCTCACATACCAGCCTGAACGTCTGACAATGGAAAAGGGCGACTCCATGTTTACAGCGGAAGACCGTATCGGTCAGCTGACAATGAGAAACCTCGACATTGTTGATACACGTGACAAGCTTGGTATCTACAGCAAGGTCGGCCTTATCGGCGGATCTTCCTCCATGCCGATGCTCAAAGGTATCGAAAAGGAAGAAGAAGTTAAGTAAGAACTTCAATTCAGAATGTCTCCTGTTTTTGCAGGAGACATTCGATAAAACATTAAAGCTCAAGAAATCTTGGGCTTTTTTGTTGCAATTATTAAGCCTCCCAAATCAAAATGAAATGAGAGGCTTAATTGTTTTTGATTTTCTTTCTTAAGAAAATCAGTTGTTACTGTAAAACAGAACGATTAGTTTTTGCCTAAAGCACTCTTTGCAGCAATACGTCCGAAGGTCAAAACGTCTGCTGTAGCGTTTCCGCCGAGTCTGTTAGAGCCATGGATACCGCCTGTAACTTCACCGGCTGCATAAAGACCCGGGATAACCTTGCCGTTTTTATCAACAACCTGTGCTTTCGGAGTAATTTCCAATCCGCCCATTGTGTGGTGGATTGACGGAGCACGCGGAGTTGCATAGAACGGAGCTTTTACAATCTGACGATCAAAGAGTTTTCTTCCGAACTTCGGATCATTCTTAGCTTCGACCATCTTATTGAATTCAGCAACGGTAGCTTCGAGCTTGTCGGCCGGCATACCAAGCTGTTTTGCTAAGTCGGCCAGTGTGTCTGCTTTATAGATTCTGCCGATCTGAACCAAGGTTTCAACATCTTCATTGAAGCTGTTTAACGGTTTTACGATGGAAGAGTCGTTGATGTCATAGCATACAGCACCCGGTTGTTTCTTGATGGCTGCAACGAATTCGTCACGGCGGGCATCTTCTTTAACGAATCTTTCGCCGTTCTTATTGACATCAATAACATCATCCAAGCCGGACATCTTTCTTGCACGGCCCTGAAGAGTACCTGTGCCCGGTGTGGCTAACGGGTAAACCTGAACATAGTTCATGCCTGTGGTATCTGCTCCATGTCTTGTGGCGATGGTGATGCCGTCGCCGGTAGCGCCCGGTTGGTTAGTTGAAACCATATCGGGAGTAAGGTGAGGTGCAGATTTCTGACGCATTTCTTTGTTTTGGCTGTAACCGCCGGTTGCAAGAATGACGCCGTTCTTAGAAAGAATCTGGTATTTGTTGCCGACTTTATCTTCTGCTGTGATGCCGATTACCTTGCCGCTCTTATCCAATACAAGGTCAGTGACGCGAGTGCCGAGTTTAAAGTTTACGCCTTGTTTAACAGCGTCTTGATACAGCGGATCAACTAAGCCGAGACCGGCAGGGGCATCCAACTGGTGGGTTCTTTGCCACAAGGCACCTGCGCCTTGGCTTACTCTATCCATTACCGGAGAGCCTTTGGACTGCATCCAGTGCAATGTGTCTAAGACATTGTTTGCATAAGTGCGGATCAGAGGAATGTGGCCGACTTTGTCGCCTCCGTTGTAGGTCTGTAAGGCATGCCATTCCGGACAGTCAAATAGAGTCTTGGAACCGCTCTTGAGATAAGCTTCATACTTGGCTTTAACATCAGCCATGAGCTTTTTGTGTTCTTCATTCGCCGGTTTTTCATTAATGGCTTTGACGACAGCATCTTTCAAAGTTTCTGTCATCGGAAGAGCTTTTTGTCTTTCCGGATCAGCGGCATTGAATGCGGATGCACATCTTAATGTATTACCGCCGACGACAGGCATTTTTTCAACGATTAAAACGTTCTTTGCTCCGAGATCTTTAGCGGTTACGGCGGCAGATAAGCCTGCACCCCCTGCACCTACGACAACCAGGTCAACTTCTTGTTTTTGTACTCCGTCAATTTTCTTGATCTTTTGCGGTACTGGTTTTTGGAAGTTAGCAATGTTGCCGCCGGCTTTTTCGATGGCTTCCCCAACTGCTGTCTTCAATGCAGTTGAAGTAACGGTGGCACCTGCGATGTTGTCAACGTTAAGTGTTTGATAATCGATGATATCTTTACCGATTTCACGAATAGCAGTATCGCCTAAGAATTTTGTTTCTCTCTGGCCCGGTGTTTGGATTTCTGAAATCTTATGGTCTTTAATTACGACCTTGACATTCAGCCAACCGTTGTTGCCGTAAGCTTTGGCTTCATAGGTGCCGTCTTTAAGAGGAGAAGCTACGGTCTTCTTTCCGGAGGCTTTATCTAAGCATTCCTGGACAGCTGTTTTAATTGCTTTTGATGTAACGGAAGCACCTGATACGGCGGGAACATCAGCAGATTGGGCTTCGACGATTTTCGCCGGAAGCTGTTCTACGGCATGAGTTCCGATATTTTGAGTTTCTTTTTGATCAGTGACTTTTACTGACAAAATCTTGTCGGCCGAAGTCTGAACTTCAACTGCTACAGGTCCGTTCTGGCCGGCTACTGATGCAGTGTATGTGCCTGGAGTGTAGGCAAGGACAATAGTTGAGCAAAAGGCAGCAGATACTGCCAAAAAAGTTTTCGTTAATCTCATTAGTTTCTCCAAGGTTGCCAAATAGGCATACAGAAAAATTCTAATTGTTAGCTCGCAAACTATAAAATACTATTATTAGATGTCTGTGATACTTTTTTCGTATGAACTTAAGATTGCTTCAGTCATATTGGCTCTTCTATCTGGTTGTAAAAGAAGGAAGTTTTACAAAAGCGGCTAGTGTTGCCTCCATGTGTCAGCCGCCGTTGTCCATGCACATTAAAAAGCTTGAGGATTCTCTTGGTGTTAAGCTGTTTGAACGGTCCAATAAAAAGGCTGTTCTGACTAAGGAAGGCCGTGCAATTTTTCCTGTTGTAGAGAAGTTTTTGACTAAAACGGAGCTTTTCTTTGATCAAGTTCAAGCAAATTTGGACGGCATGGAAAAAAAAGTTACCTTCGGATCTTTTGCTTGGCTTTTACAGCTTTTTATCGCACCGATGCTTAACGAGCTAAAAATTGCGGACTCTAAAAAACGCTATGATTTCATTGAAATAGAGAGTATCGATTTAGTTTCACAGCTGCAGGATTTCAAAATAGATGTGGGTTACGCCTACGCAGAGCCTTTTGAAAGAGCAGGTATTGCCGCCGTTCCTATTGCGAAAATAGAAAATAAGGTAGTTGTTCCGAAGAATCATATTTTGGCGGAATTCGACAGTATTCATTTGGAGCAACTTAGTAAACTCGACTGCATTTGTCTTCCTTCAGATGTTTCTCCTCAACTGTTTAGTTTTATGAAACAGCTCTCGGCCCAATATCATTTCAATATTGTTTCGAGAACGGATATCCGCAATTTTTACAATCAAGTAGCATTCGTCGAGTCTCAGCATACTTTTGCTATTATTGCGACGCCGGCGTGTGACTTAATCTCCAAAAATCTGAAAGCGATCCCAATAGTTAATTCACCGGCTCTGACTTTAGTCCGAATGACAAGAGAAGATGTGTCTCAGCGGCTGAGAAAGAGACTTCAGGAAAGGGAGGAGGCGCACTTAAGAAAAATCCCAGGCATTCGAACAATGTCTGGGAGGGATTAAGAAACGAATCTTGTTGGATTTACTCAAATGGCATTAGAAGTACAGGTAAAAGAACCGGTGCAATAAGCGCGGTTACCAAGCCTGTTAATCCGATTGCCAAACTTGCATAAGTGCCGGCTTCTTCACTGATTTGGAATGCTCGAGAGGTTCCGATTCCGTGAGACGCAAGACCTAAAGAAAAGCCTCGGGCCGGAGCAGAATCCACTTTCAAAAGTTTAAAGATAGGGCCCGCGATTACACCTCCCAGTACACCCGTTAAAACAACAAAGGATGCGGCAAGAGCAGGCATACCGCCCATTTTTTCAGCGACCGTCATTGCGATTGGAGTAGTTACACTCTTCGGTGCCAAACTAATCATCGTTTCCGGACTCGCCCCTAGAGCGCCGGCGATAAGAACCGCTGAAACAATGGCCACAATAGAGCCGCTGAATAGCCCAAGCACAATAGGAAGCCAATTTTTGGCTAATTGAACTCTTAAGTCATAAAGCGGAACTGCAAGGGCAACGGTAGTTGGGCCAAGTAAAAAGTGGATGAACTGCGCGCCGTCAAAATATGTTTTATATGAGGTGCCTGTAGCCGTAATAAGCAGAATCACTATCAAAATTGCGACGGCGACCGGGTTGGCTAAAGAATTCCAATTCGTGAACTTATAGAATCTTTGAGCTATTGCATAAGCAGCTAGAGTCACGGCCAGCCAAAAAAGGGAGGAGGTAGACAGGAAGGTCCATATTTCATGATAATCAGTCATGTGTCAACTCCTTTTGTGTCTTTCTTTTGTTGAGCCAGATAGTCGAATACTTAATGACCAAGCTGCTGGTGATGATGGCTAATGCTGTGCTGATAACCAAAGAAGCAGTGATGGCCAACCATTCTGTTTTGATTCTTTCAACGTGCAGCACAATGCCTACACCGGCCGGAACAAAGAGGACGGCTAAATAAGAAATTAATACCAGTGCAATTGGTCTCACATACTCCGCCAGACTATCAATAGAAATTAGACAGAGCAGTAAAAGAAACATTCCGACCACCGCTCCCGGGATGGGCAGATGGAACATGAGTTCCAATACGTTTCCGATAATTTGGAAAACTAAAAGTAAGGTTAGACCTACGATCATTTTGAATGAGTGAAAATTAAAGGCGCTTAATGCGCCTGGAAGATTAAAGTTTATTTATTTCGTCGATGAGCTTATCGACATCTTCATCTTTCGTTGCCCAACTTGTGCAGAAACGGGTAATCAGTTCCGGCTCGCCTGTATCGGGCCAGATGAGAAATGCGAACTTCTCTTTAAGCTTGTTGATGGCATCCTTAGGAAGGATGGGAAATTGCTGATTTGTAGGAGAATCGATCCAAAGCTTATATCCTTTAGAAAGGAAAGCTTTTTTGATTCTTTCCGCTTGTTCGACTGCTTTACGGGAAATGTCAAAGTAAAGATTATCCTTGAACAGCTCTTCGAACTGAATTCCTAAGATTCGGCCTTTTGCCAACATGGCGCCATTTTGCTTAATGAGGCTGCGGAAGTCTCGATCGAGTCCTTTGTCGCCGTTAAAGACGATAGCCTCTCCGAAGAGAGCGCCGACCTTAGTGCCTCCGATATAGAAAATATCCGTGACACGGCTTAAATCAGGTAATGTCAAGTCATTGTCTTTACTGGCAAAACCGTAGCCGAGGCGAGCACCGTCAAGATACAGCGGGATGTTGTATTCACGGCAGACATCATGAAGAGCGGATAATTCGGCCTTTGTATAAACAGTTCCAAGTTCGGTAGGAGAGGAGATATATACCATTCCCGGCTGAACAATATGCTCATGAGTGTCATCAGCCCAATAATCGGCTAGATAAGCTCTAAGGGTTTCAGCTTTTAATTTGCCGTTTTCCGGCTTAAGCGTAACGACTTTATGTCCGGAAGATTCAATGGCTCCCGCTTCATGATGGGCGATATGTCCGCCTTCAACGGACACAACACCCTGATGAGGCCTCAGAACCTGAGCGATGACTACTTTATTGGCCTGCGTACCTCCGGAGACTAAATAAACTCTGGCGTCTTCGTTTTCGCAGGCTTTCTTTATCAATTCTTCAGCATTCTTGGAATGAGGGTCTAAACCATATCCGCAAGTCTGTTCGAAATTGGTCTTCTGAAGGGCCTCCAAAATTTTTGGATGACATCCTTCAGCGTAATCACATTCAAATCTAATCATTTTTAATGAGTGAGGTCTTTAAGGAAACTGATTAAGAGAGGAACAGGACGGCCGGTAGAGCCTTTTTCTTCTCCGCTGCTCCAAGCTGTTCCGGCGATATCTAAGTGCGCCCAAGGAGTTTTGCCGACAAATTCCTGAAGGAAAGCGGCAGCAGTACAAGCACCTGCACCGGGGGCGCCGATGTTTGCTAAATCTGCGAAGCGGCTCTTTAATGCTTTAGTGTAAGCACGGCCTAAAGGAAGTCTCCAGCACTTATCTAAAGAGTTTTCTCCGGCTTGGAGAAGCTCTAACGCCAGCTCTTCGTTATTGGAGAAGAGACCGGTATATTCGTGACCCAAGGCAACAACGCAGGCGCCGGTCAAGGTAGCGGCGTCCACAACTAAAATCGGTTTAAATTTGTCGATAGTGTAGGAGAGAAGGTCGCAAAGGACTAAGCGGCCTTCGGCATCGGTATTGAGCACTTCAACGGTCTTGCCTGAATAGCTGCAGAGGATGTCTCCCGGTTTAACGGCTGAGCCGCTCGGAAGGTTTTCAGTACAGCCGATTACTCCGACAATATTAATAGGAAGCTTAAGAGAAGCGGCAGTAGCCATTGCTGCCACAATAGAAGCAGCACCTGACATGTCATACTTCATTTCGTCCATGCCTTTTGCCGGTTTCAAAGAGATGCCGCCCGCATCGAACGTCAATCCTTTGCCTACTAAAGCAACAGGCGATTCTTTCTTTTGTCCGCCGTTGTATTCCATGACGATCATGTAAGCCGGCTGTTTGGATCCGGCGGCCACGCCTAAGAAGCAGCCCATCTTCAATTTATTAAGAGCTTTTTCTTCGAAAACTGTGACGTCAAACTTCAAGGAAGAACCCAGTTTCATGCACTGTTCAGCCATATATTTAGGCGTGCAAAGATTGGCCGGAGCGTCTCCCAGTTCTTTGGCCAGCTTGATGCCTTTTCCGATAACAGCACCTTCAGCAAAGGCTGTTGTTAATTCAGGAGTCTTCTCTTCTACGAATAAAGAAACGGATTTCGGCTGCTTCCATGCCGGACGGTCAGGGTTAGACTTGTAGTCTACGGACTTCTCTAAAACATCAATAGCAGTACAAGAAACTTGCTCAGCAATCCATTCAGGAGAAAGATCAAACCAGTCAGTGCAAGAGATAACAGCTGTTTTAACAAAGTAAACAGCTTTGAGAGCAGAAGAGAGAGCCTTCTGGAAATTTAAGACACCATCTTCTTCTTTGCCGAGACCTACAACGACAAGTCTTTTAGCCGCAATTCCAGGAAAGTTCGGAAAGATGCCAACGGTTCCAAGACAACCGGTTGCGTCACCTTCTTTAATTAAGGAAGAAAGCGCATTCTTAGAAGCTTTGTCCACAGCTTCGGCAGATTTCGTTAATTTTCCTCGATAAATACCGACTATAAGAGCGTCTGTTTTCTGATTAAGGAGTTTTCCTGCAGCGAGTGTTAATTTCATCTTTATCCTCGTGTTTACTTTTTTGTTGTCAAGGAATTATAGTCAGCCAACTTCGTTAAAACGTTTATCCAACAACGACCTGAGCCTTTTGATGCTTGATTTAGTATGCGGCTTGCAGCAGATGCAATCTTCTTTTCGAAAATCCTTTGTCTAACGCTGTCTGCGGAAAGCCCAAGCCGCCAAAGGCATAGTGATGCCGGCGATAATCAGCATCGGAATAATTTCATTTTTAATATGTGCTATTCCGGCGTCAGCAAGGTATACGGAATGCACGACTTCCAGAGCATACCTCAGCGGATTCAGATAGGTGATGTATTGGAAGAAAGGAGGCATGTTTTCGACCGGCGAGACTAAGCCGGACAGGATCACCATCGGAATAATAAATACGAAGCAGAACACAATGGCTTGCTGCATATTCTTCGACATGGAGGAGATAGCCAGCCCAATTCCAACGGAACTTGCCGTGAAGCATAACAAGCCTAAAAACATGAGGAAAAAATTTCCTCTGAACGGGATGTTGAACCATAAGACGGCGATAATGCATACCAATATAGCTTGCAGTAAACCGATGATAATTGGCGGAGTTGCTTTGGCAAGAAGGATCTGAGCGGGAGAGTAGGGAGTCACCAAAAGCTGGTCAAAGTTTCCTTGTTCTCGTTCTCGAGCAACGGAAAGACCGGAAAGCATTAGGACTTGAATAAAACTCAGAGTTCCGCACAGCGCTGTGACAAAGTTCCAGCGTGTTAAAAGATTGGGGTTGTACCAGGCTCTATTTTCAAATTCCAGGGCGGGTTTAATTTGAAGATTCTCTTTGGCATATGAGCCGATGATTTGACTTAGCTCTGCGGCGGCAAGAGAAGCTGTTGTAGAGTTCCTTCCATCCAAAATTACTTGTATTTTGGCCGGAGTGCCCTGTGCTATTTGAGAGGCGAAGTCACTTTGAAAATGGATCGCCATCATGGCTTTTCGAGGGGAAATTAACTCTTTAAGTTCTGCAGGATTATTTTCTTTGGCATAAAGAGTAAAGATATGGCTCGCTTCTATTTTTGCGATGATCTCTCGAGAGTATTTGCTATTGGATTCGTCAATCAGAACAAAAGGAACATACTTCAAATCAAATGTTGCAGCGTAGGCAAATAGAAAGACCTGAACAAACAAAGGAACGATAAGAATAAATCTCGACTTTCTTTCCTTGAGAAGAACGGAAGTTTCTTTCCAAAGGAGGAAACGCTGCCATCTTAACCAGTGAAGAAACTTTGTAATCATTATTTTTTCTCCAGAGTTTTCTTAAGGGTTTTATTGGTTAAGTAAAAGAAAACAGTGAGGTAAAGGAACAGAATAGCCCAGTCTTTCCAAATCACCGTCCAGTTATCTCCTGAAAGGAATGCTCCTCGGAGCAGTTCAATAAAATATGTCGGAGGCAGGGCATAAGCAACCACAGCGATAAAGTCCGGAACATTTCTTAAGTCAAAGACGAAGCCGCTTAAAAGTACTGAAGGCAAAAAACTTACAAGCAAAGCGATTTGACAGGCCAGAAACTGAGCTTTTAATCCGCCTGAGATCAACAGGCCTATACCCAGAGAGGTTAAGAGGTAAAGAATGGAAGACACCAAAATCACAAAGAAAGAGCCTTCCATTGGAACGTTGAACACCAATAAAGCCGCTTCCAAAGTAATTATGAAACCCCCGAGTCCCAATAGAAAATAAGGAATGATCTTTGAAAGAAGGATTTCTGTTGTGGTAACCGGAGTTGAGAAAAGCATTTCCATCGTGCCTCTTTCCCATTCACGGGCAATGACCAAAGCAGTCAAGAAGGTTCCGACCAGTGTCAGAACAATAGCAATAATCCCCGGCACAAAATACCAAGTGGAAGAGTTGGCAGCGTTATACCAAAGTCTTTGCTCCATTACTATCGGAGTACTATTTTGCATCCCGAGTTTATTTAGGGAAATTAAAACCGATTGCTGTACATAATTTTGAAGGCTGTTAGCCGAGGTGGTGTCAACTCCATAGACAATAATTTGAATTTTGGCCTTTTGATTCATTAAGTCGGCCTGGAAGTTCTGAGGAAAGACTACAATCCCTCGCACTTTCCCATCATCAAAGAGCTTTTCAGCTTCTTTCATCGATGTCACGGGAAATGGCGTGATGTAAGGCGAGCCTCTGAATCCTTCAACGATAGCGTTAGTAACTTTTCCGGGAGATTGATTGAATACAGCGACTTTTGCATCGGTTAAATCCAACGAAATGCCGTAGCCGAAAATAAAAATGAGGAGCAGGGGAAGCAGAAGTCCCATGGCGATGGAGCTTTTATCCCGCATTAACTGCCGTGTTTCTTTAACTGTTAGAGAGGCAGTTCGTCTCCACGAGTTCTTTAAGGAAGTAAAGTTCATGATTTACTTCCTTTTCTATCGTTCTCTACGATTCTAAGGAAAGCTTCATCCATAGAATCGGTATTGTTTAGGCCCGCTATTTTCTTAATTTCGGCCGGAGAGCCAAGCGCGAGCATTCTTCCTGCAGCTTGAATTGCCATCTTTGTGCAATATTCCGCTTCTTCCATAAAGTGGGTTGTAATGATGATGGTTTTTCCAATATCTGCTAATTTATTGATGGTTTTCCAAAAGGCTCGTCTTGCCAAAGGGTCGATACTGCTGGTAGGTTCATCCAAGAAAAGAATTTCAGGGTCATGAATTAAGGCCGCAGCCATTGAGAGTCTTTTCTTAAATCCTTCATTGAGTTTGTTCGAATCCACGTTCATCATAGAAGAAAGTTCAAACTGCTCGGCCATTTCATTTACACGAGAATCTAGAAAGGATCCGTCCAGGCCGTAGGCTCCTCCGAAAAATGTCAGGTTTTCTTTTACCGTAAAAGTCGGATAAAGCGAGAAGAATTGAGCCACATAACCGATATTTTTACGGGCTTCTGCTCGGGCCGTGCGAAGGTTATAGCCGGCAACACTGATTTTTCCGCTTGTCGCAGGAATTAATCCGCAAAGCATTTTGAAAGTGGTTGTTTTTCCAGCTCCATTGGGGCCGAGTAATCCGAATATTTCACCTCGGGACACCTGGAAAGAAGTTTGGTCCACAGCAGTGAAATTTCCGAATTTTTTGACCAAATCTTCAACGGAAATAAGTATTTCGGAAGGATCCGGTTTAACAACAGTTAAATCTTTTAAATCAATCGTGCCGAAAGTTTCATGGCCTGCGGTGTGCTCATTGGCCTTTTTAAGAGTAGCAATAAAAGCGTCTTCCAGCACGGGCGCGAGAGGTCTGACGTCTAGAATGTTGAATTTCTCTTTAATATCTTGCTTTGTCAGCTCTTTTTTGAAGACGGCTTTAACGCCGTTTCCGCGCGGGATGGCATCAATAACGTCAGGTGAGTCAGCGACTTTTTCAAGAAGCTTCCTTGTATCTTTTTCTGCACAAGGCAGATAGAAAACCTGGTTTTGATAAGGAGAAGTCAACTCCGAGAGAGTTCCTGTGCTTAGAACTTTTCCTTCGTTCAAAATGTAAATTCGATCACAACGTGCAGCTTCGTCCATGTAGCCTGTGCTGATTAATACACTCGTGTTCCTGACTTCCGCGACTTTACTTAAAACGTCCCAAAGCTCTTTTCTTGACAAAGGGTCAACGCCTGCGGTCGGCTCATCCAGTATTAGAAGCTCCGGCTTACTCACAAGAGAACAAGCAATTCCGAGTTTCTGTTTCATGCCCCCGGAGAGCTTTCCTGCGGGACGGTTTATAAAAGGAGCAAGAGCCGTCATCTGAAGAAGCTCGTCATACACAGCTTTTCTTTCGTTCTTAGGGATTCCTTTCAGGTCTGCAAATAAATTCAGATTTTCAATAATGGTTAAATCTTCGTAAAGACCAAATTTCTGGGGCATGTAGGCAATTTTGTCTTTAATTTCATCAGACTGATCTTTTAGATCTTTGCCGAAAAGCAAAATTTTTCCTGAGGTTGGATTTAGAAGTTTTTCTACTAAACGGAAGAAGGTGGTTTTACCTGCACCATCAGGTCCGATTAACGCGACCATTTCTCCTTTTCTGACAGTTAAGTCAAAATCAATGAGTGCGTGCGCCGGTTCTCCTCCTTTTACTTCCGGAGGAAAATCTTTGCAGAGTTTTTGGGCATGTAAGACAACTTCTTCCAATTGACTACCTTTGGAAGGAAACGGTTGCGGGCATGCCTAAGCGGAGGACATTATCCTTATCATCTACGTTGACTCTGACTTCATAGACGAGATTTGTTCTTAAATCCGGTGTCTGAACCGTCTTAGGAGTGAATTCTGCAACAGAAGAAATAAAACCTACTTGGCCCGGTATTTTTTTATCGGGGAAGGAATCAATGGTGACAAAAGCCTCTTGTCCAGGCTTAATTTTTCCTAGATCCGTTTCATTGACGTAGGCTCGCACCCACTTAGGTGAGTAGATAGCCAAAGAAAAAACCGGCTTAGAGGAAGCTGCCATATCTCCTGGCTGCAAATATCGGTTTCTGATTACCGCATCTAACGGGGCCGTCAATTCACTTTGCTGAAGTTTTAATTCCAGTAAGCTTAATTCAGCTTGGGAAGCCTTCCATTGTTCGTAAGCTTGTTGAATGGCTTCCTTACGCGGTCCAATCTTTACAAGTTCATAAGCTTTCTGAGCTGCAATTAATTGGTTTTTATCAACATTAAGCTGTGCTTCTGCTTGGTCTAAGTTTTGCTGGCTTATACCCTGACCCTTTGTTGCACGAAAAATTTCTTTGACTCTTTCCAAATCTTTTTGAGAAAGGGCTAGTTTAGATTGGGCAGCATCGACATTAGCCTTCGCCTGAGCAATTTCTTCCGGACGAGAACCATTTTTTTGAATTAAATAAGTTTGGTAGCTGGCATTGACCGCTGCTTTCGCTTGTTGAATCTGAAGGAGAAGGGTATCAGTGTCTTGGGTTGCTAGAACTTGATTCTTTTTAACAACGTCTCCTTCTTCAACGAGTACTTCTTTAATTCTTTCCGGCCAAAGAAAGGCTAATTCCACTTGGCGTATATCGACATTCCCATATAACTTTAGTTCTCCCGATTGTCGATGGCTTTCGTAATACCAATATCCTCCGGCCCCCAGAGCTGCGGCGAGACCAAGGACGGCAAAAATTTTGAGTTTTGTCGACATAACATCCTCTTTTTCTATATATGAAAAAGGATAGACGAAACGGAGAATATAAGCGAGTGCTATTGATCTCAGAATTTGGAATTCTCAACTGTGTGAATAAACTGCCTAATCTCTTGCAAAGAAACGGAAGAGAAAAAATTTTTTTATTTGGCCAAATCTTGACGGAAAACTTAATTCGCCAGTAATTGCTGGGACCTAGAATCTAAGCACAGACTACTGGAGAATTTAAATGAAAGCCGCCATTCCTCCTTGGGTTGTTTTTCACGTGCCGCATGACTCCTCTTACATTCCTCCTCAAGTTCGTCAAAGTATTTATCTTAATGATGAACAGCTTAACAAGGAGTTGTTGTGCATGTGTGATCTATGGACATTGGTCTTGTACGGCAATGGAATACCCTTTGCTCAGATAGTGTCGTCGCCTGTTTGCCGATTAGTAGTAGATGTTGAGCGCTTTTCCGAGGACAAAGATGAAGTAATGGCTCAAAGAGGTATGGGGGTCATTTACACTGCTACTCATAGTTTAGGATGTTTGAGAAAATTCCCAAGTAGGTCGGAACGCAGAGCTCTTCTTAATAACTGGTATTGGCCTCACCATTTTCAATTATCTAGAAAGGTGAATCTGGCACTCGAAAACTATGGAAAAGCCTTAGTTGTTGATTTACATAGCTTTGCCTCAAAAGCACTTCCTTATGAAGGAAATTCAGGAGAGAGGCCCGAAATATGTATTGGAACAGATCCGTTCCACACCACGCTGGAAATTCAGAAAGCGTTTTTTTCTGAGTTCTCCCGCAGTTTCGATACCGGCTTTAACTCGCCTTTTTCCGGAGCATTAGTGCCAATCGAACATTACAAGAAAGATAGAAGAGTGAGTTCTGTGATGATTGAGACGAGACGTGATTTGTACGATGATGAAAGAAATGGAGAACTTCTCACGACTTTTGTACGGGTCTCTAAAAGACTTCAAAAGTGCCTGTCGACGGCTATAAGTGAATCTTTTTAACGAAAGGGCGGTGAACCTCATTCTCTTGTTAATCGAAAAGCTTTTATTGAACATCTTTCTAAATTGAGAAATGGAGCAGAGAAATACCTTGAAGAAGGACACGTTTGATAATTAGTTCATTCGCCAAAAAACTCCGTCCGAAAGGACGGAGAGGAATCACCGTCCGCGATATTGTTTAAGGAAAGAAAGAGGAGTTTGTCCAAAAGTATTTTTGAAATTTTTAATAAAGTAACTGGTCGAATTAAAACCACAGCTTCTTCCAACTCCCTCAACAGTTCTATTTGAAGAAAGAAGCATTTGAGCGGCTAAATCCATTCTTTTTTCCAGGATGTAAGACGAAATTGTGATGCCGAGGGCTTCTTTAAATAACCGACAGCACTCTTCCCGACTAAGGTTTACTGCGAGGGATATTTCTTTCAGAGAAATAGGTTCGGTGATGTTAGCTTCAAGAAATGTGATTATCTGTTGGCTGACTGCAAAAGCTCTATCGTTCCTGTCATTTTTAGAAGAAGTTTTTAAGAAGGGAAGGGTTTGATGCCATATCTCTAGAACCAGAGAAATCAATTTGATTTCATTTCCAATCTTCTTTTCCTTTTGAATTTCTTCTATTGCTTCGATGTTTTTTAGCAATGGACTGGACGAACATCTGTCGGTTTTTATTGAGAAGTATTTTGTGGCTGAGGGAGAGATAAAAGGATAGATCAAGCGCTGAGAGAGCTCGGTTCCAACCGAAGAAACTAAAATTTTTGGTGAAAAGTTTAGACAGATATAAGAGTTGGAAGTATGGGGAATAGTTGGCCTAGCCATGTGAAGGACCCTGGAGTTTACGAAAAATCCTTCGCCGGTTTTCAGACGAAGATAATTATCCACAACCCTAAAATCAATTTCTCCGCCGGTAACCAGACAGTATTGCAGTTCGTTATGCCAGTGCCATCCGACGTAACCGAGGACATTTCTTTCTAGATAAGTTCGGTAGATTGCTAAGGGTATACCTTCGGTTACGTGATGGGTAGTTTCTTGTAAATTACAATCGATTGGGATCTGAGTAACTTGCATCTTATCTACCTCAATATTTTTATATTTTATCGGAGAAAAGTTCTATTTCAATTTATTTGCCTTTCTAAAATTTTCCCTAGGATTTAATTGACAAGGAGAATCCCATGAAAGGAACACTTACTCAAAAACGGCAGGAACAGCTTCTGGAAACTTATAAAAAAGCAATCCAGACAAGAAGTTACTCAAATGAAGAAGAGAAGTTAGCTAAATTTCTTCAAACCGTCATGTTGGATTTGGGCTTCGATGAAGTTCATATTGATCGAGTCGGTAACGTGGTTGGAAGAGTAGGCAATGGCCCCGTGGTTATCCATTTCGATTCTCACATGGATACAGTTGCAGTAAGTGATGCGGAAGAATGGACTGCTCCTCCGTTCGAGGCAAAAGAAGTTGACGGAATGATTTATGGCCGCGGTTCAGTCGATATGAAGGGCGGTCTGACTGCATCTATTTTTGCAGCTGCAAATGCCAAGGAACAGGGCTGGTTAGAAGGCAAGACTGTTTACGTGACAGGATCTGTTTGTGAAGAATATTGCGATGGTGTTTGCCTTGAAAACTTCTATGCCGATCACAAATTGGTTCCGGATTATTGTGTAATCTGTGAACCCTCCGATAATGTCATCACCTTAGGACACACTGGAAAAGTTCAGGCAAGAATAAAAACTTTCGGAATCTCTGCCCATGGTTCAGCTCCTGAGAAGGGAGTGAATGCTGTTTATGAAATGGCAGAAATTATTCAACAAGTTGAAAATCTCAACAAGACACTTCAATCAACCCCGGGGAAAGGTACGATTGTTTTATCCCAGATAAGCTCAGTTGCAGTTTCTTTGAATGCGGTTCCCGATCAATGCGAAATTTATCTCGATCGTCGACTTCGATTAGGAGAAACAGTAGACGACGTAAAGAAGGAATTGGATGAATTGGTAAAGGGTAAGAATGCCAAGTGGGAACCTGGAACTTTGGTAATGAATTCATGGACTGGAGAAAAGTTGGTGTATAAGCCCATTCACAATCCATGGAAAATTTCGATGGAAGATCCTCTCACTACGGCAAGTATTGAAGCCTATGAAAAAACTTTTGGGCATGAACCAAAGAAATTTGATTTTTGGGATTTCGGAACAAACGCAGTCGTGCCGGTTTCTCTTGGAGTCAAAACAATCGGTTTTGGTCCGGGTGAATATAAATTGGCCCACATGCGTGATGAAAGATGTGATCCGAACCAAGTAGTTCAGGCCTGTGAGTTCTATACTAATTTAATCAAAAACCTGCCTGAGGAAAAGCAAAAATAAATGTCTTCTACTATCGAATGTCTTGTCCTTCCTCCTGAAGGAAACTGCTCGGAAGATTTCGGAACGGCTGCGGCCCTCGGTTCTTTAGAGTTTCATAAGAATGTTCCGGGATATGAGCCAACAAAATTATCCGATCTAAAAGCTCTGTCAAAGAAACTTGGTGTCGAGAACTTTTGGATAAAAGACGAATCCTCCAGATTTGGTCTGAATGCTTTTAAGGTTCTTGGAGGAAGTTTCTGCCTTTTCAAAGTAATTTGTGAATTACTGGGATTGGATTCCAACAGACACTCCTTTAAGGATCTTCAAGCGCCCGAGGTTGCCCAATCAATCTCCAAAATGACATTCATCACAGCAACTGATGGAAATCATGGCAGGGGAATCGCTTGGAGTGCAAAAAAACTTGGAGCGAAATGTGTTGTTCTTATGCCCAAAGGAAGTTCCTCAGAGCGTTTGGAGAATATCCAAAAGCTAGGGGCCGATGCTTGGATAACCGACGTTAATTATGATGCTACCGTCGCAATGGCAGCTGACATGGCAGAAAAGAATGGTTGGACGCTCGTTCAAGATACTTCTTGGGACGGTTACGAAGAAATTCCAACCTACATTATGCAGGGCTATTTGACAATGGCCAAAGAAGCTCAGGAACAGCTGGGAGAGGAAGTTCCAACTCATGTTTTCCTCCAAGCAGGTGTGGGCTCGATGGCAGGAGCAGTAGCTAGTTTCCTAAAGTCAGCTTACGGGGATAGGGCTCCAGAAATCGTAGTTGTGGAGCCGTTTTCCGCGGATTGTATCTATAAAACAGCCGCAGCCGATGACGGTGAGTTGAAAGTCGTGGAAGGTGATTTAAAAACTATCATGGCTGGACTGGCTTGCGGAAAACCTTGTACCCTCGGTTGGAAAGAGCTCAGAGCTTGCGCATCGGCTTATCTAAGAATTCAGGAGTCGGTGGCAGCAACAGGTGTCCGAGTCCTTTCAAGTCCTTTGGAGGATGATCCAAGAATTCTGGCTGGCGAGAGCGGGGCGGCTCCGATAGGCGCAGTTATTGCACTTCTGGCGGATCCGAAACTCTCTGAAATTAAGAGCAAATTACAGTTGAATGAATCTTCAAAGATCTTGTGTTTTTTAACTGAAGGAGTGACCGATAGAAAGAGCTTCTTAGAAATTGTTTGGGAAGGAAAATTTCCTTCCGAGATCTAAAAGTGAAGAGTGGGCGGCGGTCCTTAAAAGGCATGAAAGCCCGGACATACATAAGCGGTGTCGAAGTTGGCCGCGCGCCCATGGTTCGAATTCTAATTTCGTGTTTATTAGAAGCTTTCAAAGCTCACCTCAATCTGAGTTTATTTTTATTTTTAAAACCAAATTTGAGGAGATGGAGTAAATAGAGAAATGAGCTTAGGAAAGGACGGCCTCTAAGATTTTCTGAAACTCTGAATTCATAAAAAATACCTTTGATTTGTTCCGAGTAGTTTGAAGAAGGAGGAGAGTGCACTGAAAGAAAATCTTTTTCCTTCGTATTTAAGAAACTTGAAAAGCTAAAATTTCAAGATCTTCATACGGGTGCGAAAATGCCTCTTCCAAACGATTTAAAAGACAGATTCATAGAGATTGTTGGAGTAAATCACGTCCTAACGGATCCCTCGCTATACGGTCCGTACACCGATGACTTCACAGACCACTACAAATCCCAGCCCCTGGTTATTCTTAGGCCTAACTCTACGGAACAAATCAGCCAAATTATTAAACTTTGTGCTGAAAATCGTTTGGGGGTCGTTGTTCAAGGCGGCAATACGAATTTGACAGGATCAGCGTCTACCTCTACTCCAGATTCAGAAGTTCTTATCTCGCTAACCAGAATGAAAAATTTAGTCTCCGTTGATACCAAAGGGGACTCCATGGTTGTTGAAGCGGGAATGACTCTCGCAGATGTTCACAAATGTGCGGAAGACAACGGTAAGTTTTTCCCGCTTTCCTTTGCAGCAGAGGGCAACGCTACTATCGGAGGCTGCTTAGCGTGCAATGCGGGCGGGGTTGCGGTTTTGAGATACGGCACCACAAGAGAGTTGGTGCTTGGAATTGAAGTAGTTTTACCTGATGGTCGTATTTGGAATGGCCTCCGTTCTTTGAGGAAAGACAATACCGGCTATGACTTAAAGAATTTATTCATGGGCTCAGAAGGAACCTTAGGTGTAATTACAAAAGTTGTTCTGAAGTTATTCCCGATACCCAAAGAAAAAGAAACCTCTTTAGTTTGTGTTGAATCTCCGGCGAAAGCGGTTGCTCTTTTGAATCGTGTTAAAAATTCTGCCGGTTCTTTGCTTACAGCCTTCGAATTAATTAGTGAAAAACCAATCGGCCGAGTCAAGAAAAATCTTCCTGATGTTGAAGTTCCGGAACTCTCGTCGTCTCCTTGGAAAGTATTGCTCGAATTGTCTTTATTTGAAAAAAAGGAAGAGTCAGTCCTAGAAAGTATTCTTGAGCAAGCGTTTGAAGCAGAAGAAATAACAGATGCAATTATTGCTAACTCTTTGAAAGACAGCCATAAATTCTGGCATGTGAGAGAATCTATTCCTCTGGCGGATAGAACGGAGGGAGGCAGTATTCACAGCGATATCAGCCTTCCGATTGCAAGCATCCCGGAATTTCTCGAAGTTTCTTTGAAGAGATTAAAGGAAGAGTTCCCTTGGATTGAAGATTCTATTTTCGGACATCTTGGAGATGGAAATCTTCACTACAACTTTGTCAGCCCGGAGGATCCAACACTGACTTACAGATTCGAAGAAGAAATCAGAAGGAATTTATATACCACAGTGATGGAATATAACGGCTCAATATCAGCCGAGCATGGTATCGGAATGCTCAAAAAACATCATAATGATGAGTTTAAGGATCCCATCGAACTGGAACTGATGAAGAAGATTAAAAATGCCATCGATCCGGAGGGCATTATGAATCCAGGTAAATTAATCTGACAGCCGAAGGTACGGAAATGACAAAGTTAGGCACCGGAACAGAAAAGGAAACTATTTCGCAGCAAATCGAGCCGGAAGTTGATATCACTGAAGAAGTCTTAGATGACGGTTATTTGGATGTCATGGAAGATAAGACTGTAGTTATCTTTGCTGTGGGGGGCACCATTGCTACCAAAAAAGACGGCGAGGGCTATCTTGTTCCGGCAGCTTCGGGTGAAGAACTCTGCAAAAAAGTCCCTGGCTTGGATGACTTGTGCAATATTGAAGTTATCAATTTCTCCTGTGTTCAGTCCACAGCTGTGACGCCGGAGATGATGCTTGAAATTTCAAAGCAAGTTCAGGAAATTCTTAAACGTCCGGATGTCTCTGGTGTGGTGATTACTCACGGGACCGACACTTTGGAGGAGACTGCTTATTTTCTTAGCATCTCTTTATCCGATGAATTCCAGAATGAATATTTCAAACCGATAGTTCTCACCGGTTCAATGCGGGGAGCAGATGCGGTAGGAGCAGACGGTCCGGCAAATTTATTGGCTAGCGTTAAGGTCGCTTGCCATGACGTGAAGGAAGATATCCCGAGAGTGGTGGTCTGTATGAATAACGAGATTCATGCAGCCTCCAGAGTACAAAAAGTTCATTCGGATAATGTTGCCGGATTCAAATCTCCTTCTTGGGGACCTGTCGGTTATGTGGATGACGATCTGGTCTATTTCAGAGCAGGTGCTTTGGATTTAGACATGGGATTTAACTTTCCGACACCCGAAAAATTGACAGCAAAGGTTGGCATAGTTAAAGCCGTGACAGGAGATAAAGGCGAACTTGTCGATTATTTTACGTCTCAAAAAATAGACGGGTTAGTCATTGAAGGTTTCGGAAGAGGAAACCTCCCACCGGAAATGATGCCGTCTATTAAAAAAGCGATAGATTCCGGAATTGAAGTGGTTATTACTAGCCGGACGCCGGCAGGAAGAATTTTGGATTCTTATGGGACACCTGGCAGTGTGAAGGACTCTATTCAGCTTGGTGCAGTCATGGGCGGAGAGTCAACCTCGGCTAAAGTGCGTTTGCTCTTGTTGTATATCCTTTCACAACCAAAAGCTCAGGAACTTCGCCGTGAAGATCCCGAGCTTTTCAGAGCGTACTTACAGGAATGTTTGGATCCCGTACTCAGCGAACGTCTGTTCTCTATTAAGGCTTAACACCTCTTAATTCATAGGTACAGAGTAGATATTTTGGCCGTTAATTGAGAGCAATAGATTATCGTTATCATGGGTGAGAAGGATGTTGGAGACAGCATCGTTTCCTTCCATCTTGTAAGTACCTTTGGGTAGGAAGCCGACATAAGGAGCAACGGATTTTCCTTCTGCCGGAGAAACTTTGAAAGAAAGTTCTCCAATCTTATTAGAGTCTTTTGTAAATCTAAAGTTGCCGTTAAAGGCAATTTTGATATTTTTAGCGTCAACATAAGAAGGAAGGACTTCTAAGCCGATTTTTCCGGTGGTGATAGCAGTTAGCAACTGTTCAGAAGAGGCTCCTAGATTTCCTAAATAAGGAAGATTTTCTTGACAAGCAACAGGGTTGGCAGTGCAGAAGTCATCACCGTACTGGTCATAGAAAAGAGCCGAGTAGGGAGAGGCAGATGCGTTCCAATCCATTTTTAATTTAATGTCTGCCTTTGGAATATTTACAGGAATGATGGACTTGTAGTTTAAGTCATCTAAACCAACCTTGAAGTTTTGGATGAAGTTGGTCTTTTCTTTTAAAACTTCGGTATTGAAAGAGAAATTAGCGAATTTAATATCTCCGCCTAAGTCTTTCTGATTTAGGTCAACCTTTTCCAAGTCATAAGAAAACTTAACCGGGGTTAAAGAGTTCTTGTCTGAATAAGACTGGAAGGTCTGACTTCCAATAACTAATTCTCCGCCGTCACTGTTTCTTGTGTTGAACTTTTTAAGCTTAATTGTCCCGATATCAAATTTGGTCTGAAATTGGGAAAGGCTTTCCGAGGAAAAACCTTCTACCTTGCTTAAAAAAGTGGTTTTACCTGCGGTACGGTCAACAGAAATATTGACATCGTCAATGTTTGCAGAAAACGGTTGCGTTGTGAAAGTAGCTGTTTTTGGAGTGAAGCGGTAATTAAAGTCAACTGCTAAGGTAGGGTGCATCGAGTTAAGAACAAGATTGTCTTTGTCGAATTCGTCAATCTTAGTCAAATGAAGAACGGCTTTCGGAGAAAAGCCAAGATTGACAACACCTTCTGAGACAGCGAGAGGTTTAGCGGTTTCGGAGATGTCCTTTAAATAAAGCTTGAGTTGGAGTTCTCTTGCAAAAAAAGTTTTCTTTGTGATTTCTCCGCTGACTGTCACTTCATCGGTGCCAAGGACTTTATTAATGTTTGCAATAGTTTCATCAACTTTTTGTCCTTGGTAGTAAATAAAACCTGTATAGCCGGCAATGCCTAAAAGAATAATAGCGACTGCCGGTGTTAAAAATTTCTTCGAAGAAGAGCTCAATTTATTCTCCATATTTTTGTTGTCGTCGGGTCATTCTAATTTCTTTTTATCGCCGTGCAGCGAGAGTTCTAGATTCTGAAAACAGGAATAGGATGATAGAACTCCAAATAAAAGAAAGCGGGAGCAACTGTTCTGTATTAAAAGGCTCTTTGAAAATAAATATTCCCACTAACAAAGTAAGTATCGGATTGATATACATGCAGAACCCAAGGACGTTCAACGGCAGATTTAAGGCTGCATAAGAAAAGGCAACCATAGGAATTGTTGTGATGACGCCGGTTGAGACAAGAACCCAGGTAAGATCTTCGGCCGGATTTCCGGAGAAGAAGTGGCTTGTGCCGAGGTGGTTTAAAGTAAAGATATAGACCAAGGCCATGGGCAGCATCAGACCGGATTCAATCGTGTTGCTTATCCATGGATCCACTTTTATTTTCTTCTTTAAGGCCCCGTAAATGGCCCAAGTAGAGGAGACACCAACAGCTATCCAAGGAATTCTTCCTAGCTGGAAGACCATGATAAGCAAACCCAAGAAGGCAAGGAGGATACTGGCCCACTTAAGCGGCGGAAGTTTCTCTTTGTAGAAAAGGACTCCAAGAAATACAGAAATTAAAGGAGTCAGAAACATGCCGATGCCAAGTTCTACCACTTGGTTGCTGTTAACGCCATAGATGTTGATCCACCAATTCACTCCAGCAAAAGCCGCGGCGAGTGTTAGACAAATAGCATATTGTTTTTGTTCGGCTAAGTAATGAAAAGTTTCTTTGAACTTGTGGAATTTTTTGAAAATCACCAGTAATAGGAGCATTACAAGCAAAGACCAAACGACGCGATGGGCAACGACTTCCCAACCGCCGGCTTTGCCGAACATTTTCCAAAAAATCGGAAGGAATCCCCATACTAAATAGGCTGAGGTCGCGCCGATAAGTCCTAATTTTCTGTTCTCTCCGGACATAACGAAAAGGCTCGGTTAGCCGAGCCTATTAAATAGATTTAGTTATAAATTACTTATAGAGTTTGCTGATAACGTCTTTAGCAAACACTTCCTGATCTTTTAATAATTGACCAAGTTGTTTGTCATCCTTGAAGTCCATAGAAAGACCGGCTTTCTTGTGTGCTTCGATAGTTGCGGGATCCTGCATTGTCTTCTTGAAAGCATCAACATAGAACTTGATGATTTCAGGAGATGTGCCTTTAGGTGCAACGATAGCGCGTGCAGAACCGTACCATTCCGGATAAAGACCTTTTTCGCCTAATGTCGGTACGTCTGGAAGTTCAGGAGCACGTGTCGGAGAGAAGACAGCTAAAACTCTCAATTCAGGTTTGTCTCCCTTAACCAGCTTAGCCACGTCAGCAACTTTAGCGCATGTGAAATCAACTTCACCCTGACGCAAAGCTAAGAGCTGGTCAGCTGTACCGCCGTAAGGAACTGCTTTGTAATCAAACTTACCGCTTTGTGCGAGAAGCTGAGCTGCAGTGTGGTTGGAAGCCTTAACGCCGTTTGTAGAAGCCTTAAGCGGTTTCTGTTTAGCAGCGGCAACCAAGTCTTCGATTGTCTTGTAAGGAGAGTCAGCCTTAACAGCGACAACACCGGATTCTGTCAAGTGGTTGGCGATAGGAATAACGTCAGAAACAGAGAACGGAGCTCCTTTCTGAGCGGCTAATGTTGTGAAAGTCGGAAGGTTGATAAAACCGATTGTGTGACCGTCTGGTTTGGAATTAACCAAACGTGTCCAGCCAATCTTACCGTCGCCGCCGGGAAGATTCTGAATGACAAGGGTCTTGCCCACATATTTGCCGGCTTCTGTGGAGAGAAGGCGAGCACCTGTATCTGTGCCGGAACCTGCCTTGTAAGCAACGATAACGTTAACGTCGCTTGTCGGAGCCCAAGCCATGGCTACAGGCATTGTCATTGCAACGGCAACGGCTAAAAGTACTTTTTTCATTTGTCTAAATCCTCCTAGGGATAAGTTGGTTTGATTTGTCTAAAAATTTAAATATTTGTTTCCGAGTAAGCCATATTCTACTCAGCTTTACCGCATGGAGTCCATTACTTATTTGTTGGCTCTGTGCTCTACGTGCTTTTCCCACTTGGCCATGAGCCACGGAGAAAGCGTACCGAGGACGCAGAGAAGTATAAGCAGCCAGCAAAGCGGAGTACTGAAGAGAATAGCGGGATCGCCATCGCTTAGGTATAAGGATCTTCTCAATCCGTTTTCGCCGATCGGGCCAAGAATTAAACCTAAAACGATAGCTGCAGCGTTCAAATCGAACTTTCTGACGAGGTAACCGATGAAGCCGAAAAGGAACATCAGAAGAACTTCATCGAAATTATTATGAATGGCAAAGGAACCTACAACGCACAGAAGGAAGATGGACGGAATCAAAATAGAATCAGACAATCTAGAAACTTGCGCAAAGATTCTGCAGCCTAGTAATCCGACTGCCAACATCGCAAACTGAACTAAAACGAAACCGGCAAAGAAGGTGTATGTCATCGGAGCATAAGTAGAGAAGAGCTCCGGACCGGGTTGGAGACCGTGAATGATCAAGCCGCCCATTAATACTGCTGTTACGGATTCACCCGGGATGCCTAGAGTCAAAGTCGGAATCAAAGAACCGCCGGTAACAGCGTTGTTTGCAGCCTCTGAGCCGGCCACGCCTTCAATGGAACCTTTTCCGAATTCATCTTTATGCTTAGAAAAACGGCGTGCTTCGTTATAACCCATAAAGCAAGCAATCGTTGCTCCGGCGCCCGGCAAGATGCCAAGGATGTTTCCAATCATCCAAGAGCGTGTAATAGTTGGCATTAAACGCTTAATTTCTTGTCTGGAGAGTAAAAGACTGCCTGAGAATTTTGCGGCTTTTGCTCTTTCCTTGATCTTCTTTTCGGCAAGGATAAGAACTTGAGACATAGAGAATAAGCCAATCAAGGCGCACGTTACGTTGACGCCGTTATAAAGGCTTGCTTGACCGAACATGAATCTTTCTACGCCTTCCATCGGGTCCATTCCGACGGTGGAGATCAAGAGACCAAGAATGCCGGAAATGAAACCTTTAAGTAAAGATTTGGAGGAAACGCCGGCAATAATCGTTAAACCGAAAATAGAAAGCCAGAAGTATTCCGGGCTCTTGAACTGCATAGCAAGTTCAGCCAGGAAGGGAGAGAAGAAGTACAGGGAGATACAGCTTAACAAACCCCCGCAGAATGAAGCGAAACATGCAACTGCTAAGGCCTTGGCTGCCTGGCCTTTCTTAGTTAATTCATATCCTTCGATAGCGGTAGCTGCAGAAGCAGGGGTGCCCGGAGTATGAATAAGAATGGCTGAAATTGAACCGCCGAAAATTGCACCGCAATAAATACCGCCCAATACGATAAGACCGGTAGCCGGATTCATACCGAAAGTGACCGGAAGCAGAAGAGCCACACCCATAGCAGCCGACAGTCCGGGTAAGCAACCAATCGTAATACCCAGAGCTGTTGCGGCGATCATCAAGACGAGAGTCAGAGGATTTAAAGCATGAACAAAACCTTCGCCCATTAAAGTGATTGTTTCTAACATGATCTCTCCTTATTCAAACAAAACACCCAAAGGAAGAGGTACCTTTAGGAACATAGAGAAGACCAAATAGGTCACGCCCATTACGCAAATGCAGGAAATAACAGCAGGAATAGGTTTGACCTTAAGAAAGAACTGAGCAAGGATCAGATAGAGAACACTGGAAATATAGTATCCGAGATAATTGACCAGTGCTAAGTAAATGACGCACCCAATGACAACTCCAAAAAACTGAGAAGGAATAAATCCTTGGAAGATTTTTCTGAAGTCATTAATGAAAAGTTTATGACGTTTAAAATGCCAGATCTGTTGGAGAAGAAGCAGGGTATTGCAAACGTAAAGGGCTGAGATAAGGATTAGAGGATAAGATTGAGCGCCTTCGGGGAGCTGCAATGTCATCACTAAAAACCAGGTTGCAATCGCATATATAACTACGATTACGCCGATGTCTGAGTCTTTCATAATTTGGCTTTGGAATTAGGTTTTTTAAAATGAGGCAAGCTCTTTTTGTTCATCGTTTAGGAAAAACCTAAACTGTAACAGAGTGTATTCTAGGAGGAAGCAGAAAGTTTGACAACAAGCGATTACCTCTCCATTAAGGCTAGAAAGCTTGTTTGGTCGAAATAAAGCTGAATTTATACCTCCGAAGAAGAAACATTATTGCATAATTGAGAAAAGAAGAGGCGAACCGAATTCGCCCGTACTTTGACCGTGTCATCAAGAAGATTGAAGCATTAATAAGTAATTTGAAACTATCCTTCACGGCACAGGCTCTTTGGGGTTACCTTGCAAGAATGAAGGCAGATTTGGACATTGTTTGTACAACACAATCCAAGAAGATTACAGCGGGTGATAAAACGCCAATTTGATATTGAGATTCTGGATGACATTATCCGATAGCTGATAAGCGGCGAACCGCTTTCAGAGAAAAACAAAAACCACTCACTGGTAACTGAGATGGTCAGATTCAGCCAGCCTGCTTACTTATCTATCTGATTAAAAATAACTTATGGCTACTGGCCTTGGTGCGAACTGGAACACATAGTGATTTGTTTGTGAAATATCAGAAATTTGCCAGGTGTCTTTTTCTGGTTCTCCAAAAATTATCTGATTTGAGTTGTGTTCCAGTTCGCTGAGCCTGTTACTTTCCAGACTCATTAGAGCAAGTGTGAGCTTTTCAAAAAAGTTTATTTCATTGAGAGCTGGCATCTTCAGGATTGATCTGATTCGGAGCTCTGCTTGGCAGTTAAGTGTCTCATAGAGAATTCGCAGCCGCAGTACTGTTGATTATAAAAATCGTATTGCTTCAGCAGAATAGTTCTCCTTTCTTGAAGTCCTCCTTTGCGCCAGTTCATTTGGAAGTATTGAACTTCCGGAACTTTTTCAACGGCATAAGCCGCAGCTGCATCAATTTGATCTTGTCGTTTCCAACGAGAGCCTGCAAGAGTGGTTGTAAAAGATTCAATATTATGATCCCGAGCGCATAAAGCCGTCGCCGACAAACGATGTTTGAAGCATGCTAAACATCTTCGGCCTCTTTCAGGTTCGTCCTCTAAACCCTTGACGGCTTCTCGCCATCGAAGATGATCGTAGTCGCCTTCTATGTAGGGAATATTTTCCTGCTCACAAAAACGGACTAATTCATCTTTTCTTTTGAGATATTCCTCATCCGGAAAAATATTAGGGTTATAGAAAAAAACAGTGGTCGGTACCTTCTTCTGTCTGAGCCACTCTAAGATAGCTGATGAGCAGGGTGCGCAGCAGCTATGCAGCAATAAGGAATTCGGTAAAGTTAAATTTTTGTCGGACGGACTTAGCAGCATAAAAAAATAGACGATCAGCGAATGATCGTCTTTCAAATGTTAAAAAGATCTGGTTAGTTAATCGTGGATGAAGCCTTGCCTTCCAATTCTTCCTTGTTCGCACGATGAATCCATTGAAGAACTGTTGCGCGATTAACTTTCGTTAGTTGAGAAATCTGGTTATAAGATTTACCTTCTTCTCTTCTAAGACGAAGAACAGTGGCTTTTTGCTCTGCTGTATAAACTTGTTGTCTGGCATCACGCTCGGCTCTAAAGGTGCCGATAAGGTAGCTGCGGTGCCAATCACGAGCAGTATAGACTGGAATATTTAAAGTCTTTGCGCAATTTTTGTAGCTGCCGCCATTCCTAAAAATTTCAAGTGCTTTTTGACGAGTCTCGAAAGAGTGACGAGGTAACTGTTTACGTACTGCCGGATCCTTTTTTTCAGTGTTTGCCATCTTGCTTAACCCTTTGTTCAGATGTCTTTCAAAACAATTATAATAAATAATATGCTAAATAATTACATTCGTTTTGAATAATAATAGCAAATAATCATGTGGCATTTAATTAGTGGTTATAACCTCACAGCCCCATGAAAAATCCCTAACAAGAGTGATCTTTATAGAAAAACATCTTATTCTTTAATAGGTTGCAAGAAAATAGAGTAGGGTATTTTGGTTAACTAGTTTGAGTAGCAAGATTTAAAACTTTTTCTAAAAAACCCCTTTTTTCATTTTTATTTTGTACGATCTGAACGTCTTTCCGATAAAAAAGGAGCCTTAATTTGTCTGAATTGAAACCCGGTCTTTGTTCTCGTTTTACAGAAATTAAGAACAAATTGAAAGAAGCCGAAAAAGTTGCCGACAGAAAAGAAGGATCTGTTGAACTTCTTCCGGTCTCTAAAACTTTCGGGATAGAAGCCATTATCGAAGGGGTAAAGTGCGGAATGACTTCATTTGGGGAGAACTATGTCCAAGAAGGCTGTTCTAAAATTGATCTTTGCCGAGAATTGTTCCCGAACAACAGTATTACCTGGCACCTTATCGGGCCTCTTCAATCCAATAAGACGAGGGTCGTTGCAGAACGATTTGATTGGGTCCAAACAATTGACCGACTAAAAATTGCACAGAGATTGTCGGATCAACGTCCCCCCGAGATGAGTCCTTTAAATGTGCTTATTGAGGTCAATATTTCAAACCAAGAGAGCAAGAGCGGTGTGGCTCCTGAGGAAGTACGAGCTTTGGCCGATGAAATCCTAAAGATGCCGAACTTGAAATTGAGAGGTTTGATGTGCATCCCGGAGCCGGGCGAGACACCTGAAGAAAAGCTCATTCCCTTGAGAGCCATGAAAACTCTGTTCGACAAGCTCAAGGAAGAAGGCTACGAATTCGATACACTGTCGATGGGCATGTCAGGAGACATGGCTGAAGCAGTTCAAGCCGGATCCACGATGGTTCGAGTAGGGACCGCGATTTTCGGTCCAAGACAATACACAACACAAGGCTAAAAAATGACAGGCAGAAAAGTTGCTTTTATTGGCGGAGGAAATATGGCTTCCGCCATTATTTCTCGTATGGTTTCCACTTGGGATAACCCCGCTTGCATTCATGTCACGGACAAGAATCTTGAAAAACTTGAAAATCTACATAAAGAATTCAACATTTCAACACACCAGGAAACCGGAGAATGGCTTTCTGAAATGGATTGTGTAGTTTTGGCTGTCAAGCCTCAGCAACTTCCGGAGGTATTGATCCAAAATAAAGCGTTCCTGAAAGACACTTTCGTCCTCTCTATCGCAGCCGGCGTTAAGACCCAAGATATCGAAAAGCTTTTAGGCCAGAACAGGATCTGCCGAGTGATGCCGAACACTCCCGTCAGGGAAGGACTGGGCGTATGCGGAATTTTTATGGTTTCCAAAGAGGAAAAAGATAAAGAAACCGTTGAGGCAATTCTTAAACCGACAGGTTTATTAATTTGGTGCGCAACCGAATCCATGATCGATTCTCTCACTGCAGTAAGCGGTTCAGGTCCAGCCTATGTTTTCCTTTTCTTAGCTGCATTGGAGAAAGCTGCATTGGAATTCGGTTTCACTGCACAAGAAGCTCACGACATGGCGGTTTATACCGTTCTTGGTTCTTCAACGTTAGCGCTTAAGAGCGATGAAACTTTTACATCCCTCTGTAAGAAAGTTCAAAGCAAGGGCGGAACAACAATAGAAGCGACAAAGGTCATTGAGGGAAGCGGCTTTGCAGATATGATGCTGAGAGCCATGGAAGCTTGCCGTGCACGTGCTATTGAACTTGGTGATGAATTCAGTAAGAAAGTAGAAAAAGCCGAATAAGCTTTAGAAGCGATTTTTACTATTTTCAAAACAAAAGACGCTGTGATTATCTTGATCCCAGCGTCTTAATTATTACGTTGCAAATTTTGCCTTAGTAGCCGTCTCGAGACAGAGAGTGAGGTTCAAAAGGCAGATGATGGATGCCTTCGAGTTTGATATGAGAGCAAGTTTCTGCTATGCGCTGTACGGCTCTTACGCGTGGAAAACTCTTTCTCCACAAGATAGCTACGAGTCGGGTAGGCACCGGCTTTTTAAATTCGACATATTTGGTTAGTTGATCCCCGACGTCATAATTTTTAGCACTGGCAGGGAACACCGACACGCCTATTCCGCTCGAGACCATGTATCTAAGGGTAGACAGAGTTGAACCTTCCATAAAATGGAGATGTGAATTCGGGTTAGGCTCATTCTTTAAAGAGTCCGGACATACCTTAAGAACTTGATCACGGAAGCAGTTCCCTTGGGCCAGAATCAGCATCTTTTCCTCAATTAATTCTTTGGATTCAATTTCTGATTTTGATGCTAGGGGATGCTTGGCAGGCACAAGAGCGACGAACTCTTCTTCATAGAGATAACTGCATGACAAAGTTTCGTCATAAATTGGAAGAGCACAAATAACAACATCTAAAAGACCGCTCTTTAATTTCTGAATCAGATCGGTTGTATAACCCTCATTGATGATCAACGGCATCTGAGGAGTTCTTTCGATGGATCTTTTAATGAGTTCAGGAAGAAGATAGGGGCTGACGGTGTAGATAACGCCCATGCGGATCGGGCCGTTTAAAGGATCGCTTTCTTCCAATGGAATCTGACGGATCTTCTTGGCTTCATCCAAAACAACCTTAGCTTGTTCAATTATTCTTTGACCAATAGGCGTCAGAGAAATTTCAGTGTTTTTTCTCTCGAAAATTTGAACGCCAAGGTCTTGTTCCAGTTTCTTAATAGCAACCGAAAGAGAAGGCTGCGAAATCTGGCATTTCTCGGCCGCTTTGCCGAAGTGCCGAAGCTGAGCAACAGCAATGGCATATTTCAACTCATTTAAGGTCAATTATTTCTCCTTACTCATGCTTCTAAATATTTTTCTTTACTTTCAAACCATCGGGAGGCATGAGTTTCAGCTCTTGCATCATTGGTCGAAATCCATTTTTTTGCAAGTTCTTTTGCTTTATCGACTAATTCGGAGTCTTGGTCGAAGTTAGCAAATCTTAGAAGAGGGACGCCGGATTGTCTAGAACCAAGAAACTCACCGGGTCCGCGAAGTTCCAAGTCTTTTTTAGCGATGACAAAGCCATCCGTAGTTTCACGGAAGATCTTTAACCGCTGTTTCCCTTCCTGAGAAAGTTTATCTCCGAAAAGTGCTATGCAGTAACTAGCTTTGCTTCCTCTGCCGACTCGCCCTCTGAGCTGGTGCAATTGAGAAAGCCCGAATCTTTCGCTATGTTCAATGACCATGATGGTTGCATTTGGAACATCGACACCAACTTCAATGACCGTTGTTGAAACTAGCAGGGAAGTTTCACCGGATTTGAACCGTTCCATAATCTCATTCTTTTCCTCCGAGGTCATTTTTCCATGCAGTAGTTCAACCTTAAATTCTGGAAGAGACTGCTTTAGTTCCTCGAAAGAAATTGTTGCTGCCGTGAGATCCAGCTTCTCGCTTTCTTCAATTAAAGGGCAAACCCAATAAGCTTGTCTCCCATTTCTTAATTCTTGACGGACACTCTCAATGATTTCTTGTTTTCTTTCTAATTTGAATGTCTTGGTATTAATAGGCGTCCGGCCAGGGGGAAGCTCATCAATTACCGAAATATCGATGTCGGAAAGATAGCTCATGGCTAATGTTCGGGGGATAGGAGTGGCCGACAGCATAAGAAGATGAGGCATTAGTCCTGATGCTCCCAGAGCTCGTAAAGCCAATCGTTGTTCAACTCCAAATCTGTGTTGTTCATCAACAATGGCTAAACCAAGATTTTTGTACTGAACTGCGTCCTGTATCAACGCATGAGTGCCGACGACAATGTCTGCGTCGGACGCAATCCTTTCTAAAGCTTCTCTTTTTTCTTTGGCCTTGAGTTTTCCTGTCAGCCAAACCACTTTAACATCGAATGGTTTCAGCCACTCTAATATTTTCTTGAAATGCTGTTCAGCCAAGATTTCTGTCGGTGCCATCAGAGCAGCTTGATATCCGTTATCGATGGTTAGGGCCGCGCTCATAGCAGCAATAATTGTTTTACCGCTTCCTACATCTCCTTGAACAAGCCGGTTCATAGGAATAGGACCCTTCATTGATTTAACGATTTCTTTCCAAACCTTTACTTGGGCTTTGGTGAGCTTAAATGGTAAGGAACGGTAAAGTTTTCCGGTCAATGATCCTTCTTTGTCTTCCGGCGGGAGAATTTGTGGTGCTTTAAGAGCTTCTCTTCTTTTGCGGGAAAGGGTGAGCATAATTTGTTGAGCCAGTAGCTCATCAAATTTCAATCTCTCCCAACCGGGAGAAGTTTTCATTTGAAGTTCTTCTAAATTTGCATCCGGTGCAGGATAGTGAATGGACTCAATGGCTTTACGCAGAGGCGGAAGATTTAATTCGCTCAGTTCTTCTGCATTTAAAAGATCAACAATATCTACGTTTAAAAGAGCTGTTTGAATTCTTTTTCTTAGCCAAGGCTGTGTGATTCCCTCTCCGGCCGGATATACGGGCGTTAAGGATTTATCCAATTCTCGAGTGGGTCTCGATATTTTAGATTTCGGATGGATTATTTCTAACCCGTCTCCTTTCCAAGCACTTTTTACCTTACCGAAAAGAAGGACTTTATTTCCCGGTTTGAATGTATCTTTGACAGAGGGGAAATATTTAAAAAATTTAACTTGAATTGAGCCGGTCTCGTCTTCAACGACGGCTTCAAATCTTTTAGCGAAGACTTGTTCGTGAGAATCTGTGACCACACCCTCGATTAACACTGTTTGCTCAGGCTGTGCATCTGCAATAGAAGTAATTTGAGTTTTGTCTTCATAGCGTAGGGGCAGATGAAGAACAAAATCCCATTCACGAGATAAACCTATTTTCTCCAGACGTTCTTTTATAGGAGCACGTTTTTTTCTAATAGGTTTTTCTATTTTTTCAGGTTGGGAAACTGGTGAAGATGTGAGCACTTCAAAATCTCTCTTTTTAGTGCTCACATTGTAGTGGAAGTCTGATATTTACGGTAAGGCAGTTCAACCAAAGTTGGACGTGCTTAGGGTTAGAGAGAACCTATTTCCCGGATGGAAGGACTCTGTGATTTGCAGCAGCTTGTTATCGCTGGATTTGTAGTGTCTCAAAATCCTAAGTGAGGGAAGGCCCGGTGCGACAAGCAAATGTTTGGCAGCCTCATCCGGCAACGCGACCGCTGTTACTTTCTGTGTCATTTGAGAACATCTCTCTCTATATTCTTTTTCAATGAGAGCGCTTAAAAGAGGAAGGGAAGGACGTTCGGCCATCTGAGGGAGGCGACTGTAAGCCGCATTTACATATACAGTGGTCCATACAATGGGACGATCTTCATCTTCCGGATCAGTTAAAACATTGGAAAATCTCAATAGTTTGAGCTGCTCTTCACACTCCAGCTGCAAAGCCAATGTTCTATCCACGATGCATTCAGTTGTAAGGTGCACAATTCGCTTATGCGTTTCCGATACAGGATGAAATTGCGGGAGAGAAGCAGAGGGGAGTAGAGGCTTGCTTCCCAGGGAAATGACTTTAGAACCTAATCGAGGCCAACGCTTAATGTATCCTAACCTAGTTAGATTGTCCAGAGCCATTCTTACCGTATATCGGCTGACGTTATATTTAGCGCAGAGTTCCATTTCCGTTGGCAGGTAGGAATTTAACGGGAAAGTACCGTCGGAAATCTCAGCAGTAAGATCATCAGCTAGTTTTACCCAACGAGCATTTTTCATATAATCGTCTTCACGTTTGATTGTAATAAGTTTTTGTGATCACAATTTAATGGTATTCCAGATACCCTGTTTTCGCAATTAAGAAAACCCAATACAGATAGGTAATTTGAGAGATTTCTTGACCTTTTTATTGGTTACATATATCTATTAATTAAAATATTTTCTTTTAAGTTATATGGAAAATATTTTAGAAAATAACCTCCCGGAAAAATAAATACCCACCTAAAATTTCCCCACCTAATAGGCGTGGGGTGAGAACCACTGTTCCAGCGGGGGAATAAATATAATTTTTTTAGGGGGAAAACTTTTGGATAATCTAAAAATAACCCGGGGGAAATTGTAGAGACAAATAATTTTATAGTTGTAAAAATGAGACAAATATATACCGCTTTCAAGTCATATATTTTTTTGGTGAAAATGCTTAGGAAAAGAAGTATGTTTTTTTGCGGTTTAGCCTCTCTCTTTCATTAATATGTCGGAAAAGGAGGAATTTGGATGACTCTCGGTCGATTAACCCGTACTGCTTTACCGTTTGTTCTAACAGCACTAAGTCTTTCTGCGGCTGCACAACAAGCCGAAACGACTCCGGCATCAGCTCCGGAACATGAAATTAAAGAAAACGTTGTGGCAACAGCAAAGGATGATTCTTCATTTTCCCAGGTTTCTCCGGAAGAAAAGACTGCTGTTGAGCTTCGATCTTCGACTGAAGGGGCCGGCTCATCCGTAGAGAAAGCCGGGCCTCAAGAAGAGAAGGGACACAAGCTACCCGAAGCAGACCATTCTCATGATGAAAGCGTAAAGAGCACAATAGTCCAAATCTCCGAAGAAGATCAAAAGAAAATCAATGACCTAATTAGACAAGCTGAAGTGTATTTATACGGTGACGGCGTCCAGGTAAATCTGCAAAAAGCCGCTGAGTTATACAATGCGGCAGGAGATTTAGGCAGTCCTAAGGCAAAGCTTCGATTGTCTACTATGTATCGACAAGGCCAAGGTGTTCAAAAAGATCTTAACCATGCTTTTGAGTTGGTGATGGAAGCAGCCAATCAAGACTTTGCTCCGGCCCAATCGGCTCTGAGCAGCTATTTCAGAACCGGCATAGGAGTCAATAAAGATATTGAACAAGCTGATTATTGGCTAGAGAAAGCTGCCGAAAACGGCCATACACGCTCAAAGGTTCTTTTTTCTTCAATTCTTGAAAGAGACGTCTCCAATCCTGCTTCTTTAGAAAAAGCAAGACGTTTTACTGAAGAAGTTAAGAATGAAGCTTCTCCTCAGGAAATTTATTCCATTGGTTATTCTTACGCCAATGGGTTCGGCTTGCCTAAAGATTTGAAGAAAGCCATGGAATGGGCAAGGCTTGGAGCAGATAAAGGAGAAGTTAACTCTATTTATCTCTTGGGAGATTGCTACTGGAGAGAAAAAAACATTGCTGAAGCATCTGTCTGGTTCGAGAAGGCTGCAGAAAAAGGTTTGAGAGCCGCTCAGCTTCAGACCGGAAGACTTTATCGCGATGGAGCACCCGGAGTCCAAAAGAATTTAGGAAAGGCTGTTAAGTGGTTGGAGATTGCTTATCCGTCCGGAGACAAAAATGACCTTTTTAGTCTTGTCGTAATGAGGGCAACGGGGCCAAAGGCAGTTAGAAATCTGGCAAAGGGGCAAGAGTGGTTAGACCGGTATATTCCTGAAGCGACAGTTGAAGAATTGAATGAGCAGGGAGAAAAGTTTTGGAACGGGAATGGCGTTCGCAGAAACTTTAATTTAGGTGGAGCATTGTGTTTAGCTGCACTGAAGAAAGGAGACAGAGGCAATCTTTGCGGTTTTGCTGAAAAATTGGGAACCAAAAATTGGGGAAAAGCCGATTTTGTTACATCCTACTCATTGTTGAATCAGTGCGTAATCGACCATCCTGAAAACGAGCAAATGAAAAGAGCATTTGATGCATTACAAGAGAGGATGTCGGCAAAACAAGTTGAAGATGCTCAAGAGCTAGATCCAACGGATGCATTAAACGACTATTTAGCAAAAAATATTCCTCAGCTAAATTAAATTTTGAAGAAAATTTGAAAAATTAAAAAAAATCGTTTACATTTAGAAAACTTGTGGGGCAATAGCTCAGTTGGGAGAGCGCAGCGTTCGCAATGCTGAGGTCGAGGGTTCGATCCCCTTTTGCTCCACCAAGCTACTTACTTTCAATGACCTCTTGCGACCGTCATAAACAGTCTAACTTATTAATTTTAAATAAATTATTTGATAAATCGGAAAGCCGGCTAGAGTCGTAAGAGGGCCAGGTTTATCTCAAAATATCTTGTTGAGCGGTACACCAAGCGGTGCACTTCTCACAGATTTTATTAAATGTGTACCATCTTCATGGCCAAGCCAAGATCGTCTGGTTTTTGCACACTTCCAGACGGTTTTCCCGCTGATGAAAACAGTTTGTGCCTTTATGTGAGAGGGGACACTCAGACTTTGGTTTATCGAAGCACTGTCAACGGCAAAAGAGTTAAACGAGGTTTAAACTCTATAAAAGTTCTAAAATTCTGCTTTCTGTAGCAGGAGAAAGTCGTAAGCGATTTATTTCTCGGAGTCTTCCATCAAGGTAAGCCTTTTTTCGATCCCTGCGAGACGATTAAGAAATACACGCCTAAAGTTATCGTTAGATTTTAGCGCGTCATTTATTGTGAGCATTTTTTTCTCAAAGCTTCCCCCGTCTAGAGCTGAGACTCTTCCGTCTACCCTAGAAATTTTTCTCTCCATTTCATTTAGACGGTTATCGATTTTTTTCGGTATTGAAATAACTTTGTTCCTTTTAGAAAGCAATTCTTCAATAGCGGTTTCTAATTTCTTCTGTTGACTCAAAATTCCCTTAAGCTTGATTTCAAAGTTTTTGATTAGGTTTTCAAGGTTATTAAAATCCTCAGATGTAGGCAAAACTTCTAGTTCGGGGAATTTTTTTTCCAATGTTCCCACTCTATCCCCGAGGCTCTCTAGAGAAACGGCTTGCCTTTGGGTAGTTTGAGTCAGCTCGATAACCTTGTTGTAGCTGGAATAAAAGTTCCTCACTTCGTAATTAATATCAACACTTAGGCGCGAGAAGTCATTAACTACTGAACGTAATTTATCGGCTTTATCAGTGAAGTTATCTAGCTCTTTAAGGGTGTCCTCGCTTTTAAGAAGTTTTTTTAGGTTGTTATCTATTCTCGTAACCTGGTAACCAATGGCCTTTGTATCATTTACATCCTGGCGCAGTTTTTCTATTTCTTCTAAAATCCTAACAGGGGTTGCTTTTGTTAGTCGATCCTTAGCGTCTAACAGTTCGTCCACGTCAGCTCTCAGCCTTTCAAAATCCTCAACACCCACTGAAGGCCTGGGTTTAGAGTTTTCGGTTCCATGTAGCTTATCTTGTGGAAAATTTACTTTTTCTCCTCTTTTATGGAGGATGTCAAGCTGGCCTTTGTGATGACCTCCGTTTTGCAGAGGAGTTCCCAAGTCAGGGCGGTATCTTGTTTCCCCTGTGCCACCGAAAGGATTTCCAGAGGCGTAATTGGAATGGTTGTGGGCCATCTGCTCTCGGACATCCCGCGTGCCATTTTGCATTATTGTCTCCGTTTTAACTTGTTACATTGTTTTATTTAAGCTCTGGAAATTCTTCCAGTCAAAAAGAGAGACCAAAGTACTAAACTTTATTTTTTTGGTCGACATTGGTTTTCAGGTTCTGGCATGTAACTCCATAGTTCTCTCCAAGAGAACGGCATACCATCTTTGCGTTGTAAGACATTATTTCGGATGGCTTTTCTTTGAACATCATAATTGTTTGATTGGCTGTTGGGAATCGAATAAAAGAGGTTGTTCCAAATCTATTTCCAACTGCGTTCCCATAGGTAGTGTTTCCGAAAGTTTGCGCCGTGCCAGAAGCGTTCATAGTTGAGTAGGACATAGCAAATCCACCATCGTTGTATGCGTTTTTGTCTATGATTGCAAAGTATGAAAAGCCATGCAAAAGAGTTAGGTCAGCACTGCGAATCATTGTGTAGTCGATCGCTTTTTTCCGGCTGGTGTACCCATTTCCTTCAAAAGAGACTTGCCAGATATTTTCCCCCAGTTGAGATTCTGTGAATCCTCCTAGCAGACCTTTTGATGAGTATGGTGTGGCACATCCAGTCAAAGCTAAAACAGCACAGAAAATAAGAAATTTTTTCATTTTGTACCTATTACAATTTGTAATAAATAAATGCTACCCCCTGGTAATTACGCTGGTCAATAAGAGAAATCTTGGTGTCATAAAAGGTCGTCTGACACCGTTGAAGCTTGTAAGAGAGGCAACTCGCGTTAATACGAAGCGTAGAACTTTTTTGCCACAGTTTTGAAAAATACAGAAGCTTCGACCATCGGCACGTCAGACGGAGTTAATCCAACAAACACCTTTCTGTACACCCGTTGCAAAAGTGTATCTGCGAGCTCAGAACTTAATCCTTCTGGCTGGCTCGGATAAAGAGCATCGGAACTTGTCGCTTCATCGGATGCCGGTACCAGTAAGGGTACGGGAGCCCGCAACAAGAACGTATCTGAGCTCCTAGAAGTTATATTGTTTTATCAAGTAAAAGAGGAGACGATTAGGCGGAAGCACTATTCGAGAAAATCAAGAAAGGGGAGGCTGCGTTCTCCGGCCGTTGAACGCAGACAATTCGACAATTGCCAATATGGACGTCCTTGGCAAGAGCATACCTCTATAAGAGCGTACCTCTAAGCTCAGAAACGCGACCTTCAGGCAGGCTCAGTCACGCCGGTCAAGTTCAAGCCTCCGCGGCTGCCAGAAACAAGAATTTATCTGAGCTTGTTAAAATTATCTCAGGTAAAAAGATACTTTTCAATGGAGATGAGTTCAAAGAACGCGAGGAATCTCCGAGGAAAACTTTATCAAATTTGAGAGAGCTTAAAAACGTTAAAGAATTTGAAGTAACCCTAACTACTACTTAGGATTATTCTGCGATTTGTCCGCTTCTTGATTTCGGGGATACTTTTAATCAGTCTTAAGAACCCTATTGCTGTTTCAAGTACTAATAATCAAAAATTTCTCGCATAAATATTTTCCCCCTTAATGCATCTACAGGTAGGATTAAAAACCAAACACTAAGAAAATCGCCACTTAAATACATGAAGCTTCCTCTCCTGAGAAAAACATCCTTCAATTTCGAAATGCTTTTTGTTCGCTGATTACATTAACAATTTTTGATTTCGAAGGCTAAATTCGCTGTAGTTAAAAATCATCAAAGGCGATTAGTTATAGAAAAAAGAAACTATGAGTTTTTTGGCTCTCTGTTTAGAATTGAGAAAAATTTTCAAATTAAAAAAGCCATGGTTCAAGATTACTTCTCACTTTACTCAAAAGATAAAAACTTTTTGCTTTTGAGAATCCACCACAAAGTTGATTTCTCAGATGAAATAGCCTGGAGCCATTGCTGGGATTTAGCTAAAGAAGATTGTTTTGATGAAATTACTGGGAAAATTTTTACCTATCTCACCCAAGGCTTTGACTGCATAGATAGTTGGCAGGGCGACCAAGTCGGCTGGCACGAAAGTATTAAGCATCTTGGCTTTGAACCGATTGTGTCAGAAATGGAGCTTCTGCCTGCTTTTATCGAGAATTCTGCCAATTCTTATGTTGTGAATTTGAAAAGCCGATTCCAAATCCATCAAAATCAGGTGTCCTCTCTGCAGATTCCAACCTATGTCGGATCACTTTACGATGCCTTATGCTCTAAAGGAATTCAATGCAAGAAGCCGAGAGTGTCTAACGCGGTTTGCTATATTAGAGTTGACTCAGTTCTCACAGAGAATTGGGTTGATATCGTGAAGAATTTGGATCAATACTCGTTGGATTGAAAAAAATGAGAAGAAAAGACAGAGAACTCTCCCAAGAAGAAGCATTGGTAATCATTAAAGACACCAAAATGGCAGTCCTTTCTATGATTTCTCCTGAAGGACTTCCTTACGCCACTCCAATCTCTCCGGCTTACATAGACGGGAAAATTTACTTTCATAGCTCTAGTTCGGAAGACGGCGTTAAAAAATCTTCTCTTATTAACAATGGCAACGTCATCCTCACATACGTCGGATACAACGAAAATGATTTGGAATATCTTCCGCAATTATCCGTTAATTATGTGTCGGCTATGGTGAAAGGAAAAGCCTCGCTGGTAACGGATGAAGATAAAAAGAAGACTTTGACAGTGAAGCTTTCCGAAACTCAATTTCCGATGGCAGATAAAAAGAGCATTGAAGAAGTTTACGACGCCGCCCACAAATTCATAGATTTGTGGGAAATTGAGATTTCTGAAATTACCGGAAAAGGTAGAAATAAACACCTCTACTTCCAATAAAAACTAACGGGCCGAACGGCCCGTGGCTTCATTACTTGATATCAGGAATTGAATTATCCTTTTGAAGTTTTAGAACCGTTTTTCTGACGACTCCGCAGGGAAACCAGTCTTCTTTAGCTTTACGGAGGCCTGGAACGCCTAAGTCTTCCTCACGGTTTAGTACTTTATATTTCTCAGGAAGCATTTTTGCTAACGCAACTGCCAAAGCTGGATATGCCCCCACAATGTTGCGGTCTGCTTTTTCGATATGAACGGCGAAGATATCATCGTAGACGCCTGATCCGTACGTAAATCCAAAGACGCTATCTCCTTCTTTCAAAATACCGCCGATGAGTTCAAAATCATCCCAGTGTTCAAAAGCTAGATTGATGGCATCTCTTTCTGCAATCAAGCCCTCGTCCATATCGCCTCTGCTTTCGTACCACTTCTCTAAGAAAGCTCTTGCCATAGGAATTGTTGACGGATTTAAGGGAATGAATTCAGCATTCGGATAGGCTTTATTAAAGCGTTTGTTGAAGTTTCTTTTACCGTTGAGCTGTCTGCCCTCTAAAGTCAGGAAACGCTCTTTAGCGTAAAGGTAGTCCCACCAAGAATTCGAGGAAACGGTAATAAAGTTGCGGTAACGGAAAAGTCTTTGTACATGCTCTGTCATTTCCGTAAACCGGCCGAAAAGAAGAAGAGGTTCTTTGCAGTTTTTACACTGGCATTCTAACTGCGGCAGTATGTCTGCGATCTTTGGACTATTCCAAGGAACGACATAAGCTGCAGGACATTCAGGATATGGCTGCCAATTTAAGACGATTTCACCTTCAACTTCGGCGTATTGAATCTTGTATTCGGCGCTTCTTCCGATAATGGAGACCAGTGCCAAGTTACAGTCTCCGTCCTGTAAAGAGCCGATATGCTCTTTAAGCAAAGGAAGTGTTTCTAGAGTTACAGGTTTTAGTTCTATGCTCATCTTCTTTAGATGTAACTAAGGTAGTTTCATCTTAATTATTTTGTACACATTGGATTTTAAAGCAAAGGTCTTTGTGAGAGGATGAAGATGCTTAACCTGAGGAATGGAAAAAGTACTCAGTTTCCGATACCGCTCTTATATAATGTGCGGGTAACTTTTGGAGATGACCAATGGAAAACGTATTAAATGTTACTGAAGCAAATTACGAAGAAACCGTTGTAAAGTGCCCTAAGAAAGTTCTTTTGGCTATTGGTGCACCATGGTGTGTAGATTGCCAAAGAATCCAGCCGATGTTTATGCAATTCGCAACAGAATATGCAGATCGCTTGCAGTTTGCTTATTGCGACTTCGACAAAGAAAGCGGATTAAATGCAAAATTCCGCGTTCGCCATATTCCGACTTTGTTAGTTCTGAAGAATGGTGAAGTATTAGACACATTAGTGGAGCCGAAGAATCCGGAACTCTTCAAAGCTTTTGTAGAAAAAGCACTTACCCTCTAATTTTCTGTTGGAGGCTCAAAACTATCCTTATGGGCTTTTGAGCCTCTTTCTTCTAGCTGCTTCAATCTTTTCTTGGTTTACATGCCGCCAGGCTCTGATGAAACAGAGTAAAAACATTAAAGCGGTTTGTGCCAGCCAAACCTAGCCTCCGGCAAGACATCACAGTTTTCATAGATAGCATCTACGGCGTCTTCATACTGTTGAACGTCTTTGGCTTTAAAAAGCTTTTTCGCAAGCCTATCCTCAGTTGAAAGCAGGTTAAGCTGGAAAAACCAATATTCCTTCATGCGCATAACGGCATTCTTCGCACTTCCAAAAGCTTCCGAGTAGCCGATAAAAAGTTTTTCACTGAAATCTCGGAGTTCTGCTTTAGAGGCTGCCGAGCCACCGTTAAATTTTCTGAAAAGAGCAGGGTCGGCAACCAATCCTCGGCCAACCATCACCATAGAAAGCGTCGGAAACCTGCCCAACGTTTCATGAATATCCTTCGTGGAAACAATATCGCCGTTATAGCCGACAGGAAAAGAAAACTTGTTGAAATTCGCTTCAAAGACTCCTTTCCTGCAGTCGCCCTTATATTGATCCGTTTTTAAACGCGGATGAATGATGAGTTTGGCTAATGGGTATTGGCTGTAAAGGTTAGCTAAATCTTCAAACTCTTCCGGATTGCTCCATCCAAGCCTTGTTTTAATCGAAATTTTGATTTGATGTTCTTGAGAAAAAATGCCGTCAAGTAATGGTCTGAGAACATCAAAATTTCTTAACAGTCCCGATCCTTTGCATTTAGCCACAACGGTTCCCGCAGGACATCCGAGATTTAAATTAACTTCTGAATATCCCAGATCGTATAAAGCTTTTGCAGCCCATTCAAAATCTTGAGGCTTGTTGGTCAAGAGCTGAGGAATAACATTCAGTCCGGAATTGAGTGCCGGATTGAGTTCTCTCATTTGTCTTTCTGTAAATTTTGGCTCAGAAGTGGGCGTGACAAAAGGAATGTAGTAACTGTCAGCAGTTCCAAAGATTTCAGAATGGACTTTTCTAAAAACTCTAGTTGTCAGCCCCTCCATTGGGGCGACAGATAATTCAACGGACATTTGGCAGCTAATGGATAGATCTAAACAATCCTGCAAATTTAACAGACAAAGCTTATTTACGGAGCGGCATGGGAAATAGAAATATCCACGTTTGGTTTATCTTGAAGAGTTAGATCAGATAAAGTAACGTTAGCATTGCCTGCCTGAAACACTTTAGAGGGCCGATCAAACATCGGAAGCTTTTTCTCAGTTGGCTGCCCGTATAATCCGTTCAAAATCTTTGAATAAGTGGCATTGTTTATCTCGTATTCCGTCTTCTGCGTAATCCTAATAGACTTAAATTTTGATTTGTTCTTATCGTCGACTTCAAAGTAAAAATGTAGTCTTCCACAGCTATTTTTCAATTTGGTCCGGAGAGTTTGCCATTGAGGATCTGTTGTGTCGGCTCTTAAACATCCGTACTCCGCACCGAATTTATCAACATCGGCAAAGGAGCCTTTGCCATTAGGAAATGCTTTGATAAGAGCGGCAATCTCTTCCGAAACATTGTTTGTGAGATTTTTTGGGTTTTCTCCCGGAGTTTGAAGAATCACCTCAACCTTTAAAAATTCAGCATAGGTGGACCAAGTCATAAAGGCGATTTTGTCCTTGTTCTGGAATCGCTGCTGATTGGTAAAAAGCTGTTTGCTTTCAGAGCGGGCACCTAAACCTAAACTTTTTTTGATTTCGTTTTCGACTTCGGTTCTAACTTTGTCAAAGGCCTCACGGCTTTTGAAATCCCATTCCAGCGTAAAGCTGTCTGCTGTTTTATTAGGGCCGAGTAGGGTGACGATAGGGGGTGTCAACTCAATTGGCGATTTAAAAGTCGGGCTAAAAACCAGATATTCGCCCGCAAACAATTGTTTAAGTTTTGCTCCATCGGCTGAAAATAACTGATCTAGGTCTTTTAGCGTTGATTTTCCAAGTTCAACCTTGGTTAAAAAGAACTTCAAAACATTACTTGGCGTTGCGTCCTCTGCGGTTATTGGCTTCGGCTCTTCAGTAGTTTTATTTTCTGCTGAATTTACGGGGGCAGCCGGTGCAGCTCCTGCTGCCCCCGTAAATTCA
>NZ_CABSJB010000010.1:0-72344 GCF_902477955.1 uncultured Turicimonas sp.
TGCATCCCTGACAAGCCGATCCAATCCATTTGCCTTCAGCTGGACTGCACGGAAGCGGGAGTCTTTTTACTGAGAGGCCTTGTGCCAGCACTGTTGGTGCAGAAACCATCAAAGCAGCGCTGCCGGTAAGCTGCATAAATACTCTTCTTGTAAGTTTCATAAGAGGTTCTCCTTGGGGAAAGAGATTAGAAATTAGCTAATTTTATATTTAGCTATATTGCTAAGTATAACCTAAAGAAAAATAAATATGAACAGCATTAATCCGGTTGAGTATTTCTGATTTTCTTAAACTTCTTTAAAAACTCTGCTGGCTGGATTCATCATCCGAACTTTTTTCAATCTTACGTATAACTGATTACCCGGAAAGGAGCCAGTCCAGAGCGTTAATTTTGTGAACACCATCGATACTTGCCTTCGGATCATTGTCTAATGTTAAAAGATACTTGGGAAAATTATCTTGAATTCGAAGCAAAGGACGCAATTCTCGATGCAAAACCTCTTCGTCTCTCACCGAAGCTGCAACTTGAATGTAAATTTTTTCTTGACCGTTAGTACATACAAAATCAACTTCAAATTCTTCAAGTTTTCCCGTGAAGACCTTATAGCCTCTCCGCTTCAATTCCAGAAATACTACGTTTTCCAAGAGGTGGCCTATGTCAGCCAGAGAGCGACTTCCCAACAGCGTTCTTACCAGACCTAAGTCCACGGCGTAATACTTAACAGAGTTCTTCAGAAGTCTTTTCTCTTTAATATCCCACCGGTGAACCTCGTACAAAACGAAAGAATCTAATAAGCTACGAAGATATTTCTCTGTTGTTTTGTTATCCGGCTGATAACCACCAGACCTCATTAACTTTGAGACTCTTGCAATCGAAATTCGATCACCTATGAATTCACAACAAACCTTGGCTGCTTTTACCAATGTTAATGGTTCGCGAATCTTTCCTGATGAGAGGATATCTTTAATAATAACCGTGCTGAAAATTCCTTCAAGAACTTTGTCCACAAATTCGGTTTTGCCGGGAACTTCTAAATAGAACGGAAAAGAAGTTGTCGAAAGATAGAGCGCCAATAGCTCCTCTGGGCTTTTCTCTGGAAAAGCTTCTCTGAATTCTTTCAAAGAGAGCGGCAACACTTCAATTTGGACGTTCCGGCCGGATACAAGCGTAGCCAGCTCACTGGAAATTATTTGATTGTTTGAGCAGGTGAGATAAATGTCGAAATTTTCATGAAGAAAAAGAGTTGCGATTGTCTTTTCAAAATTCCTAACATGATGAATCTCATCGAAAAACAAATAGTATTTACAAGGACTTACAGCATGCGCAAGAATATAACGGTGGAGCTCTCCACAGTCACTGAGGTTTTGATTATCAGGATCTTCTAAATTAATTTCAATAATCTGGTCAGGATTGACTCCGCTTTTAAGAAGGCGTCGGCCAAAGCTTTCCAATAAAGCAGACTTACCGCACCAGCGCACTCCAGTAACAATCTTAATGAATGGAAGTTCTTTCCACTTATCTAACTCTGAAAGATATGCCTCTCTTTCCATTGCAGTCCTTTTCCTAATGGCACATGAGAAGTCCACTTTTTTGGACTACGCTCCATTTTTTAGTCAAAATTTTAAATTATTGGAACATAATCCAACTTTTAAAAAAAGCCCTCCTATGAATTTACATTTGGATGGTGCCTTTCTTTTCACGGAGTCTCATCTTAGTCGCCATTCACAGAACAGTAGCCTTTATGCAATGGAATCTGTGGTCGTACAAAGGGAGAAGAGAACAAACCAAAACAAATCCCTCTAATCCCATCGGAATCCGGCATCTTTTTTTCAATTAAATCTGGGGAAAGGCAACAAGAAAAGCGTCCGAGACTTCCCCCTCCAATGCCGCTCGGAGGGACCAGACATTACTTTTGATGGCGCTCGTGTAAGAACAAATTGTTCTTTGGTGTCTCTGCAAACGGCCGATGCAATATTGAATGATTTGTTGTTTTCGGTTTGATTCAATACTTTTAAAAAGACAACCTTAAATACGGAAGCGCTTGAGGAGACCTCTTATGGCAGAGAAGACCATCTAAATAAAGGTCCCCTCTACAATGCAAACGAATTTCATCAAAACACTTTCATCGTAAAAGACCATTCCCTGTGGTCTTGCACGCCTTGTGGCTTGCTCACTTTTTAATGGTTGTCCATATAATTCCAACTCAAGTCCTTCTGGCAATTATTCGCTCTTCAAACTCAACGCCAAAATAGAAACCAGAATTAATCCGATACCCATCAAAGTCCAAGCAGAATAAGGCTCATGAAGAAGGAAGATTCCCCAGCAAGCGGCTCCCATCGGCTCCGCCAGACCTAGAGTAGAAGCTACGCTTGCTTTAGTGTGTCGAACACCGGTAAAGAAAAAGGCAAACGCTAGAGATGCCGTTACTAAGCCAAGTGCGACTGCACAGCTAAGGCCTTGTGCCGTAGCGATCCAAGATATCGGGAAAAACATCAGCATGGGTGCATTGATGATAGCCACCAACCCCATGACAACTACCATGGCGGATTCTGAAGAGACGCCTTCCATCGCCTTCGGTGCGGCTACAATTTCGCCGGCATAACATAGCCCGGCCAACAGAGGAAGGAGCAAATAAATCCAATGGATGGTTGAATTAAAATTCTCTAAATTCAATAAAACAATGCCGACAATCGCTGTCACAGTCGAGAAATACCAAATCTTTGAGGGATTTTTACCGTAAACGATCTTCTCAATGATCGCCGTCCAGATAGGCGTTGAACCAATGGCTGCAATGGTTCCAACGGCTACGCCCGTCTTTGGAAGTGACGAAAAGAACAATAGTTGGAAGCCATATAAACACAAAGCCACCAACACGAGAAATTTAAAATTAAAAGAGGACCAAGAGCTCGGAAATTTTTTTGCAGCCCAGCAGAAAGCAGCTAGACCTAAAGTGCCAATAACCATTCTTGCTTCAGTTACAGTAAATGGTGTTGCTCCCTCTGGCGCAAAACTCTGGATCGTTCCCGAAAAACTAAAGCACAAGGCACCAATCAAAACAAAAAGAGGGCCTGATAATCTCATTTTCTTCCTTTCCCTTGGAATTCTTCCTTCTTCTCTTAGGAAGGAATTCTCTTTTATCGTTATATTTTTTGCTAACAGAAGTGAGCAAACAGAATGCCTAACATTCCATCTACGAATCCTTCAGAGGTTTTCCCTGAATGTTTTTCAACAACTTTGTCTCAGGATCCAACACAAAGATTTCTTGTTTCATCCATGGAGCAATATCAACCAGCTCTTTCAAGATATCCTCACGGAGAATTCGGCACGCCTCTTCAATAAAAGTGTTCATAAGAATCTCAGGCTCATTTCTTCTTGCAAGCACATATACTTTTCTAGATAGAAGAGGCGCCGGCATTGGTCGATAGCTCACCTTATCCATGAAATTTTTATTTTGAAGAATCGTCGACGCCCTCGACACTGTCCAGCCGACTCCTTCACTGATCAAAGCGAGCATTGTACTGTTGCTATCAACCTCAAGTTGATGAGGAAGAGATATCCCTGAGGTATCTAAGAAAACTTCATTAAGTTTTCCTCCCCCGCTGGAGTGATGGTATTTGAGGAAAGGCAAACCGCAAAATTTAAGAGAGTCCCAAGACTTCCAACATTTTGAGTTTTCCATCTTTTTTGGAAAAACCAGCAAACTTCCTTCCTGAAAAATCTTCTGCCGCTTCAAATTTGCTAAATCCACCGTTGAATCACTCGAGAAAATCACGTCAAGCTCTCCGCTTAAGAGCTTTTGATGGAGGACATCTGAAGTACCGACTACTGATACCAACTGTCTGGTTTTATTCCGGAGCCGAATGATGAGTTTCGGTAACAGATCAACACTCAGACTTTCAATGCATCCAATTCTGATTAACGGCTTCAATTTGTTTTCTTGTCGGATGTTTTGAGCTAAATTTCCGAAAGAAAGCACATACCTTTCCAATTCTTGCTTAAGCACCTGGCCCTCTGGGGTTAGTCTTACCGGCCGGCTGTTCCTTTCAAAGAGAGGCACTCTCCACTCGTCTTCCCAATGCTTGATTATTCGGGAAACCGCGCTCTGAGTCATTCCGAACATCTCTCCGGCCTCTGTAAAACTGCACGTTTGGGCTGCCTTCAAAAAAATTTGAGCTGCTTTATTCAGAAACAAATCGGATGCGTTAGAAATATCAGTCATATTGTCAGAACCTCCGTCGGCAAAGGTCTTTCCGTCAATATTCCTTTGTGCTATGAGTTTGCACAGGAATGTTTTTCATTCTTTGGAAGCATGTTCTTTAACACTTTACCACCATTGCTGCAAAGTTATACAAGAACAAACCTCAACCTGATAAGGAGCTGTCTATGTTTTGGATTCAAGCTTTAGTCATATTGGCGTGTATTATGATCGGCGCGAGAAAGAGCGGCGTCGCCATGGGTTTTGCAGGCTGTGTTGGTCTTATCATACTCGTTTTTATTTTCGGTCTAAGACCCGCCTCGCCTCCTGTTAATGTCTTACTTATCATTATTGCAGTATCGGCCATGGCCGCTTGTCTGCAAGTAGCCGGGGGTCTTGACTTATTGGTACATTTGGCGGAAAAGCTTCTCAGAAGAAATCCCAACCGAATCACCTTTATGGCACCAATTGTCACTTTTCTCTTCACGGTATTCACCGGAACTAGTTACGTTGCGCTGGCTGTTTATCCGGTTATTTGCGAAGTTGCTTTAGAAGCCAAGATCAGAGTTGAAAGACCCATGTCAATCGCTTTGATTGCTAGTCAACACGGTATTTCTGCCTCTCCGGTTTCAGCTTCCACCGCTGCCCTCCTTGCTGTTCTTGCAGCTCAAGGCGTTTCTCTTGGACAGATAATGCTTGTTTTAGTGCCTGCCATTTTCCTAGGCATCATGATTGGAGCGGTAAGTGTTTACAAGAAAGGTCTCGAACTGGAAAACGATCCGGAATTCAAAAAGCTTATTGATTCGGGTGAAATTACTTTAGGAAAAGGAGCCTCTCGGGAATACAAACCAACAAAAGAAGCCTTAATTTCCGTTACCCTGTTTGCTCTCGGTGTTGCTTCCATCGTTCTTCTCGGCAGCGTTAAATCCTTAATGCCTCATTGGATGATTAACGGCAAAGATACATACCTTTCGATTCCCAATGCAATTGAAATCATTGCTTTCTTCACTTCCTTCTTAATTGTCTTCGCCTGCGGCCTCAAACCTTCAAATATCGCTAAGAGCAGCGTGTTTTCTGCAGGTATAACCGGTGTTATCGCAATCTTCGGTATCGCATGGATGACGGATACTTTTTTCCTGGCCCATAAAGCCATGATTATCGATAATCTCGGCGGAATCGTTCGCGAATTCCCGATCCTTTTCGCGGTCATGATTTTTGTTATGTCTGCTTTGCTCCTCAGCCAAGGTGCTACAACCCGTTCAATTATGCCTCTAGGCGTCTCCCTTGGTTTGCCGCTCGGCTCTTTAGTAGCTTTTGCACCCGCAGTCAATGGTCTCTTCTTCTTCCCCGCAACCGGCAGTGCAATTTCTGCGATCACATTCGACCGTTCGGGGACTACAAAGATCGGCAGCTATGTTCTCAACCACAGCTTCCAACTTCCGGGATTTGTCACCTGCATTAGCTCAATCTTGATCGGTCTTGTTATCTCTTACTTTGTTTTCTAAAAGGAACTAAAAATGCGTATTGAAAAAGATTCATTAGGCTCTTTGCCGGTTCCGGATGATGCCTACTTCGGCATCCAAACTGTCCGCTGTGCCCAGAATTATGACGTCACCGACCATACCTTCAATGAATTACCTCATGTAATTAAAGCTGTTGCTGAAGTCAAAATGGCCGCTGCCCTTGCCAATGAAGAGATCGGCGCCCTTGAGCCGGAAAAAGCAAAAGCCATTGTGCAGGCTTGTCAGGAAATCATTGACGGAAAATTCTCTGATCAGTTCCCGGTAAACATTTGGAGAAGCCACGGCACGGGCGTCAATATGAACGTTAACGAAGTCATTGCCAACCGAGCCAATGAAATTCTTACTGGGAAGAAAGGATATGATGCCGTTCACCCGAACACTCACGTGAACATGTGTCAGTCCTCAAACGATATCTATCCTGCAGCCGAAGCAATCGTTCTGTACCGAATGATTACCAAAACATTGAAATCCGTGAAGTATTTTGAAGATTCTCTCGCGGAAAAAGCCAAGGAGCTTAAAGATGTTCCCCGTTTAGGCAGAACCTGTATGCAAGATGCAGTGCCGATGACGTTTGGTCAAGTCTTCGGTGCTTGGCATAGCCTCATCGCCAGAAATAGAAAACGGCTGGAGAATCTGCTGCCGGAATATCAAGAAACTATCCTTGGCGCAACTGTACTCGGCAGCGGCATGGGCGAACTTCCGGGATATAACGAAACAGTTTATAAGCATTTGTCTAAAGTCGTTGGCTTTGAGATGAAGCAAGCTAAGTTTGCTGAAGAAGTTATCGAGGACTCTGCTCTGTTTGACGGCTCTCAGAACAATGATTCATTCATCTACTTGATGGGTGTCTTGAAGGCTATCGCATGTGCAGGCGGCCGCATCGGCAATGACCTCTATGTATTCAGTTCCGGTCCAAGAACAGGAATTGGCGAAATTATCCTTCCGTCGATTGCTCCCGGATCCTCCATCATGCCGGGCAAAATCAATCCTTACATGCCTGAGTTACTCCTCCAGATTATGCAGCAAATTATTTCGCATGACATGATGGCAACCTTGACGGTGAACGAATCCGACTTGGATCTTTGCTCTTCAACTTGCGGCAGTTTCTTAGGAGCAATGGAGTCTCTTGAACTCATTGACAAAGGCTTCCGCCTTGTAGCAGACAGATGCATTAAAGGTATAAAGGTCAACGCAGAAAAAGCACGACAGAATGCAGAAATGAGTACCTCTTTAGCAACGATGGTTTCTGCTCTTTACGGCTATCCGACCGGTACAAAGATTGCCCACAAAGCCTGGAACGAAGGAAAATCGTGCAAAGAAGTTGCCTTGGAGGAAGGATTGATTCCGCCTGAAGTAGCTGAAGAACTCTTTGATGTCAGAAAGCTGGCCGATAGAAAAGCCACAATTGAAATGTTCAATAAGTTTAAGAGCCTCAGAAAAATCGACTAGGAGAAACCAAATGAGACAAGAACATGACGGATTAGGCACAATGGAGCTTCCGGACGAAGCTTACTGGGGCATCGTTTCTGAAAGAAATAAAGAAGCTTTTGATGTGGGACCGCTGACATTGGATGATTATGCGCCTTACATGCGTGCAGTTGCTCTTTGCAAAATCGCATGTGCACGTGCAAATGCAGAAATTGGTGCTTTGGATCCCGAAAAAGCAAAATACATTGAGAAAGCCGCTTGGGAAATCGTCGAGGGGAAACTAAAAGGCAATTTCGTTGTCAACATTTACAGAGGCTCGGGCACCCCGGCTAACATGATTGTCAATGAAGTCATTGCCCACAGAGCTAATGAATTAATTTCCGGAGATAAAAGTAAAGGCGGCATTCATCCGAACACTCACGTCAACATGTGTCAGTCAACCAATGACCTGATTCCAACGGCCAAAGAAATTGTTGTCCATGATGAACTTGGAAAAGTTATTGAAGCTACGAAGTACTTTGCTCAAGTTCTTCGCCAAAAACAAGAAGAGTTCAAGGATGTCATCAAGATGGGACGCACTTGCCTGCAAGATGCTGTTCCCATGACTCTCGGCCAGGAATTTGGAGCTTTTGCTCACGCCGCTGAACGATTGGCCAAGCGAATAGCCGTGGAACAAGCAAGATGGAACCAATCCTGCATCGGCGGAACTTGTGTTGGCACAGGTATGGGATGCATGCCAGGGTTTAGAGCAGTTATTGACAAACACCTGTCCGACGTTTGTGGTCGCCCAATCCATACGGAAGAAGATTTGTTTGACGGAATGATGGCAACAGATGGCTTGGTCATAGCTCATGCTCACCTTCAGGCCTTAGCAACTTTAGTATGGAAAGTTGCCCGAGATATTCGACTTCTCGGTTCAGGACCTAGAGCAGGCTTCGGAGAAATCAATCTGCCTGCCGTAGCTCCGGGGTCCTCTATCATGCCAGGCAAAGTCAATCCTGTTATTCCGGAAATGGTATTCCTTTCAACAGACCGAGTCTGTTCTAATCATGCAGGCTTAGTTGCTGGCGTTCTTTCCGGCTGGCTGGAACTCGGAACTTCTTCAGGCGTTCCAATCAAAAGTTTCATTGAAAGCAGCGACTTGCTGAGTAGAACAATGAGAGTTTTCGCCGACAAATGCATCAAAGGCATTACTGCGAATAAAGAGCATTGCTTAGCAATGACTGAGAAATCCACCTCATTAGCGACGATGGTCTCAGCTCTCTTTGGATATGAAGTTGGTACTAAGATTGCCCACATCGCCATCGACGAAGATATCACCTGCAAAGAAGCCGCCAAAAAGGCCGGAGTCCTTCCTGACGAAGTCATTGACGAACTTTTTGATATCAACAATTTGGTCGAACCTGAAAAGATGGAAGCTTTATTCGCCAAATATCAAAATTACAGAAAGGTCTAGTGTCTTCTAACGTAATCTAAATAAGCGAGGAACTTCCAATCCTCGCTTTTCTTCGAAAAATAAGAAAAAAGGTTCCTAAACTAAAAATTTGACATCCTTCCTCTAGATTCAAAGAGGAAGGATGTCTTCGTTTTTAGGCCTCAGCCTTTTCTTAAAAAGCTGAGTGGTTCCAAGTTTATTTGCCGACTTGTTTTACAGAAAAACGAATCTCGGCCGGAAAACCTTTGACAAGGTCCCCAGCTTTCACGGAGCGGAATGCGTTTTCTTCATCAGCTCCCTGCTTTACCGCCGCAGTGATCTTTTCTTGAAGAGCAGCAGCATCTTCTTTGCACACGCCGGTGTTAACCAAGAATCTGGCATCGCCGGCAATAGCATTTACCGTTGCGCCGCCCTTGAAGTTATAGGCGGAAGCACAAGGAAGTGCTTTTTCCAATGCAAGAATGGCACGAGCTCCGGCATGAACGGCATTAACGTTGCCGTAGTTGCCGTTGGAGTGGCCTCCCGGACCGGTCATTTCAACTTCAAAAACAGCTGCATTAGCGGCAGAACAAAGACCGAACAAACCAATTAAAAGTAATTTCTTCATTTCTGCCTCCTACTTATAAACTTCTTCAGTGGTTCTCTTGCCCATCGGGTCAAGCAGCGGTTTAACGACTTTACCGTCAGCGGTGTTGTAGCCTGCGGCCATCAAGCCCATAAGAATCATGCGGTATACACGGTTTCCTTCGGCTTTTCCGTCACCCGGAATGCCCCATTCATACCATGTGTGTCCCCCGCCGCCCGCAGCAGGAGTTCCTACATTGATATTGATAGTCGGAACACCAACGGCAGCAGGAACATTGTCGTTCAAAGAAGAAGCTCCTTCAGCAAGTGCTTTTCTTTGGTCAATGCCGACTGTATCTGCAGCCTGCCAATGAATCTGAACTACCGGATCGTCGTAGTTAGTTCTGCGGTGAGCTGGTCTGTCGCCGAACCAAACCAATTCCATCTTAACTGCTTTAGGATCGCCTTTCTTGAGACCGAATTTTGCATTTTCGGCATCCATCGCTTCTTGGAACTTAGGTTCGATCTTCGATCTGATCGCTAAGAGTGGTTCCGGTGTCGGGCTTCTCATATCAACCATCAAAGTGCACTCTTCGCTTCTGCCGCCTTCAGGAGCCTTTGTACATTCGCCGACGCCAACGGTATATGTTGTTCTTTCAGCTTTCTTGTCAAGATCGTAAGGAGTCTTGAGATCGGCAATCGCAGCGACTGCACGGTTCATTGCCATCAAAGCGGACGGCTGCTGTGCTCCGGCTTTCACGCCTTTGGGGTCGATGTACTTAATTTCAAAACGATAAGAGCCGAGATAGTTAACGGCACCGGAACCGGGACGTGTACTGTCGGCGGAAATATTGGCCACGAAGTTCAATGCATTGTTGCCTTTGCCCGTGTCTTGGCTGTAGCCGTATAACTGTTTCATACCTGCCAAGTTGCCTTTTCCTTCTTCACCGGCGGTCCCGCATACCCACAAGTCATAAACCGGCTTAACTTTGTATTTCGTTAAGATCTGAGCGATCTGCATAACCGCAGCAGTATTAATCATTGCATCGTTGTAGCCCGGAACGTAGAGACGATAGCCGCCTTTAGCAATGGCATCGTCTAGGCTGTCATATCTCTTATAGGCTTTTTTATAGTTTTCGTCTTCAATGATTTTGCCGTTCTTATCGAAATGCAGTTCATCCGGAATAGCAGCTAATTCCTGAGGTGTTTTAACCAAAGGAGATTCGGCTTTTTGAAGCTTGATCGGCATGTAGGGTTTATCCTTCGGAGGAAGAACCGGAGGATTAACAGTATCGATATGACCTTCTAACAAAACTTTCGGACCCTGACCGGCATAAGCTTGAGCGCCGGCAGTCTGAGAATAAGTTCCGGGAATTCTTACGCAGTCGTTGTAAACTGGAAGTCCGTCAACTTTTTGGAGTCCTGCTCCGGGCAGGTCTCCGCCGACTCTGGACATGACGTTCTTTTCGTCAATACCCCATTCTTGAACAAATCTTCTCATCAGCTCTTCTTGTCTTCTCAATTCAGAACGAGAAGGAGAAGCGATTCTGACGACTTCCATGTGAGTATTGAATCTCCATTTCTGAGCTTCCGGTGTTTCTAATTCTTTTTTGATTTTCTGCATTACCGGATCAGAATTAATAGCTTCCGCTGAAGCTTTGGTCGCTTCAGAAACGTTTGGTACAGCAGCCAAAGCCAGTGAAGAGCAAACGGCGCTGGAGACCAAAACAGCCAAAAGTTTTACTTTCATGTGTACACCTCCTTAGGAAAATTAAAGTGACGCGTCTATCCTACTTGCTGCCTTACACTTGGTCAATAACAACTACTTACAAGTGTCGTAAAAGACACATGCGGCTTAAGAGAAATTCAGAGAGCGGCTGAAGCCGTAAGAATTAACTCGCATTTACAGGTTTTTCAAACCGCCTTAACCTCAAGTCCTATAGGAGGAGAGCTTTGAAAATTACCAATTCCTTGTGGTTGATTGCCTCAGCATTTTTCTTTTCATGTCTGACCATTGCTACCAAACTTTGCGGACAAACTTTTTCTTTTTACGAATTCATGTTCGCAAAATACCTGTTGGTAACACTGCTGACAGCTGCACTGTTAACCGTCAAACATCAAAGCTTCATACCGAAAAATCCCGGCTTAATTTTTCTCCGCTGTCTTTTTGGCGTCCTGACCGTGCTCGCCAACATCATTCTCATTTTCAATATGCCGGCCGCGGTAGCGCAAAGCTTCAATTACACGGCCTCCTTTTGGGTGGTCTTGGCGCTTTGCTTTTCTTCCCGCAGTTTCAGCATCGCCGTGCTCTTTCCTCTCTTTCTAGGCTTCGGCGGAATTCTCCTTGTTCTGAATCCTCAAATGAACGGCGAAATTTTGACAAATCCTTTAACTCCTATTTGTGTTGCATACGGTCTTCTGGCAGCCTTAGGAATGTTGGTTCTAAGAAAACTTGGAGAGAAACATGAAGCCACACTGGTGACAACCTTCTACTTTTCACTGGCCTCCGCAACGGTTGGTCTGATAGGAAGCCTTTGTACCGACGACAAAAATCTATTGAGTCTCTTTGCAGATCCTTTCTTGCTTTTAGCTGTTCTTTTGACGCTGCTTTTCCAAATAGCAAAGACCTTTTCCTGGCAATACGGCGACAGCGCTCTGAACTCCATTTATTTATTCCTAGGTGCGCCATTTGTTGTAATCTTAGGCTGGTTGTTTCTTAATGAAATGCCCACAGCCTTCCAAATACTCGGGATAGTTTTCATCGTTGGAAGTGCCGTAAGCAGCTATTTCATCATTTCCAGACTTAAAAAGAACCGTCAAGTTCGGCAGGATAATTAACTATGCAAACTGTTAAAGCCATCGCAGACGCTCTCGGTGTGACATCAGATGTTGTAAGACACTATACGGAATGCAAACTCGTTACGCCTGTAACGAATTCTGAGAACAAATATAAATACTACGACGAATTTGACTTTCTTCAGCTCGCCAACGCCAGAATCCTGCGCAGCCTCGGCCTTCCATTGCCTGAAGTACTGGAATACAACAATTCTTCAGTTATTCATCAGAAAGAAATATTGTCGGAGAAGTCCCGTCAAGTAAGAGCACAAATAGAGAAATTACAAGAACTGGAACTGCGTTTGCACGAGGTCCAAGGATACTTGGAGAAAACAAACCGCTGCATGCCTACCGTAGAAGTGGTGGAGAGAGATTCAATTCACGGCATCTATACCTTCGGCTCTGCAGCTCCCTCCAAAGAGATAAAACAAATTGCGAAGCTGTGGGCTGAGCATTTCCCTTTCACGCACATCTCCATCAAAATACCAAAGGAAGAGCTCCAAAATCCTGCTTTTTCCGGCCCCTACTCTGTCAGTCTCGGCCTCGGCATAATCAACAAATACGCCAAACAATTTCAGCTTAAGATTGCACCGCCTGTCGAAACCATTCCGCCGGGTCGTTTTCTGATTATTTATCTGAAAGTTTCTGACATATTCAATCTCACAAGACAAGACCTTTTGCCCTTATTCAAAAAAGCTGAAGAGCTTGGAGTCTGCTTTTCTCATCAATCATCCGGACGCCTGCTGGCTATTGAGGAAAACGATAAAGAGACTGAATTCTTCATTTTGATTCGAGTGAGAATAGAAAAGAATACCGATTAACTCACTTGACCTGTGTGTTACACCAAGGTTTATTCTGAAAAAAATAAGTTGATTCCCAAGGAGAAAAAATGAAAGTTTTCAGATTAAACAAAGCAGCTGCGCTTATTGTCGTCCTCACTTCCAGTTCTGCCGCCGTCGGTGCCCTAACCGCCGGCACTTATGAAACAACAGGAAAAGGAAATAACGGTCCGGTTGTCGTTCAAACAACCATTGAAAATTCTCAAATCAAAGACATCAAGGTTCTTAAGAATTCCGAAACGCCCATGATCGGCGAAACAGCTATTCAGCAGCTGCCGTCCAAAATCATTGCTTCACAATCCTTGACCATTGACGGCTTAAGCGGAGCAACCAACACCAGCAACGCTCTCAAAAACGCAGTTAAAGAAGCTTTAGTCAAAGCCGGCGGAAGTGAAAAAGACTTAAAGCCGGTTGCGCTAAAGAAACAAGATGCTGTGCCAAACAAAGATGAATCTACGGATTTGGTAGTGGTTGGTGCCGGCGGCAGCGGTATGGCAGCCGCCATCCAAGGAAAAGAAAGAGGTCTTAACGTTATTCTTGTAGAAAAGCTTCCGATGATTGGCGGTACAACGGCATTGTCCTCTACCGCCTTTAACGCCGGTGGCAGCAAGGTTCAGATGGCGCTTGAGAAACCATACACCGCCGAAGACTATTACAAAAAACTAAAAGGTAAAGGACCGGATGATGCTTCCTTGAAGAATTTGGCAGAACTCTCGGGGCCAACCACAGACTGGCTCGTTAACATGGGAGCTGATCTTGGCCGTGTTATTAACGGCTCTCAGCACACGCCGAAAGATGGCGGCGCTCTTGGATCCATGCTTGTTCCGGTAATGAAAAAGAAGATGGATAGTCTTGGAATAGAACCGAGAGTGTCCACGAAAGCCGAAGAACTGTATGTCAAAGACGGCCGCGTCGCGGGCGTTAAAGTTAAAAACGATAACGGCACTTATACAATTTATGCGAAAGCAGTCGTTTTAGCTACCGGCGGATTTGCCTCCAATCCGAAACTTGTTGAGAAATACACACCTATGTGGGCCGGTTATCCTTCCACGGCCAGCAGAGGCGCCACAGGCGACGGTTTAGAGATGGCGCAAAAAGTCGGTGCAGGTCTGGCTCAGATGGAAAAATCCGGACCTCAAACAGTGGCTTATGACACAGGCCATGGAGCTGTGTCATTAACCAATGTCAGATACAACGGTGCCATTCTTGTTAATACAGATGGAAAGCGTTTCGTTAATGAATTAGCCCTTACTCCGGTTCTTGGCAAAGCTATCAAAGACCAACAAGGCGGACATGCTTATCTGATTTTTGATCAGGCTTCTATCGATAGAGCTGCCTTGATGAAAAAATACAAGGAAGCCGGATATTTCGTGGAAGCAGCTACTGTTCCTGAATTAGCGGAAAAACTTGGCATTTCCGCTGCAAATTTAGAAAAAACCGTAGAAAGTTACCGCCAAGGAATGGACAAAGGCGTAGATGAAGAGTTCGGACGTAAAGATTCTCGCTTCTCGCGAATCGACAAAGCTCCGTATTACGGTGCCAAGATCAGCCCGGCAAGCCAGACTACATACGGCGGCATCAAAATTGACCTGAAAGGAAGAGCATTGACTCCTGAAGGCAAGGTCATCCCGGGACTTTACGCCAGCGGAGAAGCTGCGGCTCAATACGGCCAAGGTGTTTCAATTGGCGTTATCTTAGGCAAGCTGGCTGCCGATTCAGCAGCAGACGACATTGCCAAAGCCAAATAACTGACATGGAACAAATGCTTCCTTGAAATCAGGAAGGGATTAGGACTTTCGCGGACTAAGGTCAGCGGAAGTCCTCGTTAACTATCTTGGTTAAGCAAATTCTGCGCGGCAGTCTCGTCGATGGAATAGCGCTGAATATAGCTCACATCTATCCGCTGTTCAGCCTGCCAAGCTGAATAGGTTGCCTGCATACGCAGCCACATAGCAGCATCAGGTCCCGGAATTGCCGCACTGAGCTTAACAGCCATTTCCGGAGAAATAGCTATCTCTCCTTTAACGAGCCTTGTAACAGTAGCCGGAGAGACACCAAGATTAGCTGCAAACTTACGAGCACTCAGTCCCAGACTTTCCATTACTGACTTAACGATATGTCCCGGATGGGGCGGATTGAACATTTTTGACATTAATGATAGTCCTCGTAATTTGTAATATAGGCATCACCCATTCGAAATTCAGAGGTGATGCGCCATCCTCCAGAGACAGTCAAAGACCAGGTACCTTGTCGATCTCCTGATAAGTTATGGAGGCGATAACCAGGATGACGAAGCTGTTGTACTCTGTTATAGAGTCCCAGGTCAACAGAAGTTCACTTAGCCGATCTGAGTATTTCGCTTGTATTCCGGCTTTAAAGCCCGTTTCAAAAAAACTTCTTCAAACCTTTGTGAGACCAGCTTTTAATCGTCTTTTTCCGTTTACCAATATGCAACAGCATAGCCTTATGTTGAATCTTATGCAACAGTGAATAAATTCCTCTAAATCAAGATCTCTTTTTATCGCGTTGCGGTGTATTCGTTTTGCTTTCCACCGAATTATTAAAGGATCTTCAAAGCAATTTCGGCGCATGCCTCGGCATCTGCTAGTGCATGGTGATGATTAAGTAAGTTGTAGCCGCAATAGCGGGCGACCGTATGAAGTTTATGGTTTGGAAGGATATTTCCAATGACTCTTCGGGAGGCACGGCAAGTACAAAGAAAATGGTATTCCGGATACGGCATCTCATAATGAGCAAACACAGCCTTTAAACATCCTTCGTCAAACGGACTGTTATGAGCAACCAGCGTCAGACCTTCTACAAGCGGGGCAGCTTGCATCCAGACATCCGGAAATAACGGTGCATTCAAAGTATCTTCTTTGCAAATACCGTGAATCTTTGTATTAAAAGACGTGTAAAAGTGAGGTGTAGGCCGAATAAGACTGTAGAACTTATCCGCAATGATGCCGTCTCGCACAATGACTAAACCAACGCTGCATACACTGGTTCTGTACATATTGGCCGTTTCAAAGTCAATCGCCGCAAAATTCTGCATCTCTTCCTTTCCTCTCTTGAATTTTTAGATTTTGTCCTAACGGGCAATTAAAATCAATATTTTTAAAGAGTTGAAACCGAACATCATGTTTCTCCTACCAAGCATCCAAGACTTTATCGACGAAAAAACTTCAGATAGTATTGAGTTTTGCTTACTGGTCTGTCTTACCAACGGCGATGGAGATCCGTATGCGATTCAGGGAATGCGGAGCATACTCGGGCTGCCTTGGTACCTCGTAGATTCTTCGGTGCCTGCTTGGATGTTTGACGAAGATTATTGGTACAAACTTGCAAAGGATTCTGACGTGGACGACATTTGCGTAAATCCTTTGTTTGCGGCTTCTTTGTTTCTGCACGTTTCTCAAACAATGATCACCGGATTTGCGGACCAAATCTCCCAAAAGTATTGTTTTACGGATAAAAGCGGAGCACTCCTACTCGCAAAAGTCGTTCGCTGCTTCAAAAAGAATCTCTCCAAAGGCAATACCTTCTCCGAGCGAGAATACCAAAGAATGGTTGAGTCTCGGTACATCCAGGCGGTTCTCGTGTGGATGGCTTTCTTAAGCGGCAAAACCAACTTTTTGAGCTCTCTTCCTTCTGATGTGTTAGAGGCTTTTTGGGATCAATTTGTAGCCGTTTTTCGACGTGAACCGATAGTTTTGGCAGCAAATTTACGAGAAAACCTCAAGAGTTTCCTGTTAGACAAAGAAAAAGAAGGAGTATTGGATGCCGCTGAAATTACACCAAGTCAATTCTTCCTTTTCTATATTGATTGCTTCAACGGCGCAAATCTTCACAAGATATCGGCCGAAGTTGTAGCCCGGATCCCGGCCTATTTCTTTTTATCTCTTTTTTATACTTTTGAAGGACACTACAAAGAAGCTGTCGCTACAATTCAGAAGGCATGCAAGGAAATTTCTAATAAGCGTGTGGTAGATGATCCTTTCCTCAATACTTTTTTGGGAATCTATCTTTTGCTTGGAAAGCAAGATCCTTCTTTATTTAAAAAAGCCGTTTCTTTAGCATCACTTAAACAAACAAAAATCCCAAGAGACGGCGGAATTCTGTTTGAACTCTGCAGTCGGATTACAGATACGGAATCCTCCGAATGGGACAACGCAGTCAGATATTATTTGCAAGGTTTCAATCCCGAATCTTTTAGCTTTTGGTGGGCACTCCTTTGCACTAAACTGAGGCCCGAGTCCACCCAGAGAGACAAGCTAAAATCTTACGCAGACGCTCCGGAACTTCCCATGTTCTTCCGAAGAGAAGCTGATGCTGTCCTCAACCCGGAAAAATATGAAAACGGAGAAACCACTTTCAGTTATGACAACAAGACCTGCGATTTTGGCGTTCCTCCCTTAATGTCTCTCATCAAAGTTCAAGCGGAATGGGAACGGGTAATAGAGCGGATTATCCAGATACAAAACAGCAGAACCCGAAGACCGGATACTGAAGATTCTGAGCGTTTTGTCTATGAGGTTGATAAGGATACGCTCGAGATTTGGCCAAGACTTCAGAAAAGAACTAAAAATGGATCCTGGACATCAGGCAAATCTTTAACTCTTTCTGCTTTTAAGAAATCAACTTCCCCGTCAGGCCCGGTTGAAAATGCACTTAGAAATTTGGTCGAAGGAGGCGAACGCTTTGTCTCTTCCAGACTGGGAGGCGCGGAGGCCATGTCTCACCTCATAGGCTATCCCTACGTCTACCGTTTGGACACAGATCTATCGCAGAGGATAGAGGTATGTAAAGGTTCGTTGGAGCTATCATTTACTAAAAATAAGAACGGAGAAATCGTTCCTCATCATAATTTGGAAGAGTTTTCGCAGGCCGCCCTGCTGACATATGATTATCTGTCCGTTTGGGAGTCTCCCGAAGTATTAAAAATCTACCATCTCTCCCATGAAGAACAGCAGATCCTAGGTCAGCTCAATAAAGTCAAATCATTTCCGGCAAGAAGCGTAAAGCCGCTGACCCAAATGATCAAAGAGATTAGTACGGACATTCCGGTACTCTCTAATCTTGTCAGCGATAAGGAGATGAAGCCGACGGCTAAAGCTGTAAGCAAAATTACTTTTCAATTCTCACCGGCAGATTACAACTGTTATTCAGTTCACGCCGTCGTACGGCCGGTACCGGGCTCAACCATGGCTTTTGAGCCGGGTCATGGCCTGCAATTTGTCACGGTTAACGTCAATAAAGAGCCTGTCTCGGTCAGCCGAGATTTGAAGAAAGAAAAGACAAATTGGGAAGAAATCGAAAATAAACTTCTGGGCTTTTCTGACTACCAAGAAAATTCCGACACCTGGATACTCAATACCGAGCAAGTCTTGGAATTCATGGAAGTATTAAGAGAAAACAAGGGGATTTGCGACATCGCTTGGCCTCAGGAAGTCAAATTCAAAGTAGATAAACCGCCAATCACATTTGACTCCATAAATCTCAATATTCGCAGCATCGGCTCGTGGCTGACAATGCAAGGAAAAGTTCAGCTTGACGGCAAAACGGCCTTAGAAATGGATGAGCTCCTCGATAAAATCCGCGAAGCTAAAGGCCGGTTCATTAAACTCAATGACACAGAGTACGTAGCAATCAGCGATAAGCTCAAAAAAGTTCTCTCGCAGATCGCCAAAGTCACTCATAAAAAGAAGAAAGAACTGGAAATCTCTGCTTTTAACGCCGGCTCTTTGAAAGAGTTAGAAGATGCCGGGGTGAGCTTAAATGCAGACCAAGAATATCGAGATCTTCTCTCTCGGATTGATTCCGCAAACGATCTGAAAGTCTCTGTCCCGCCGTCTTTACAAGCAGAACTAAGAAGTTACCAGATCGATGGGTTCGAGTGGTTGGCTAGATTGGCCCACTGGGGTGCAGGTGCCATTTTGGCTGATGACATGGGCCTGGGTAAAACGATTCAAACCATCACACTGTTGTTATTTAGAGCCTCGCAAGGCCCAAGTCTTGTCGTGACGCCGAGCTCCGTTCTTTATAACTGGCGTGATGAAATCTCCCGCTTTGCCCCGTCGCTGAATATTCACATCTTTAATTCGGGAGACCGTAAAAAGATCTTAGAAACCGCGGGCAACAACGATGTCGTGCTTTGTACCTACGGCGTTCTTAGCTCAGAAATTGAAAACATGTCTAAGACCGTATGGAATGTGGTAGTGCTTGATGAAGCTCACGCCATCAAAAACAGAACATCCCAGATATCAAAGAATGTTCATTCTTTAAAGAGCAAAGCCCGTGTCTTGCTGACTGGTACTCCGATCCAAAATCATTTAAGTGAAATTTGGAACTTATTTGATTTTGCCAACCCGGGTCTGCTCGGTTCATTGCCGGATTTCAGCGAACGATTCATCATTCCTATTGAGAAATATCAGGATAAAGAACAACAACGCCTTCTAAAAAAAATGATTTCTCCGTTCCTGTTGAGAAGAACGAAGGCGGAGGTATTGGAAGAGCTGCCGCAAAAAACGGAAATCACTATTAAAGTCTCGATGTCTCCGGAAGAAACCGCGCTTTACGAAAATCTCAGAAACAACACTCTGGAGAACCTTGCTTCCGGTGAAATCAACTCTATTCAGGCTATGGCAGCTTTGACCAAACTGCGTCAGGCCGCCTGTAATCCCAAGCTCGTTGATGCCAAACTGGACATTCCCTCATCCAAAGCTTCCGTATTCCTGGAGTTGGTTAAAGATTTGATTGCAAATAACCACCGCGCCTTGGTATTCAGTCAGTTCACTTCTCATCTTGCTTTGATTAAACAAGTTCTTGATGAGGCAAAAATCGAATACTTGTATTTAGACGGTTCAACACCAACCAGTGAAAGAAAGGGCTTGGTAGAGAAATTTCAAACCGGCTTAACGCCAATCTTTTTGATTAGCCTTAAGGCAGGAGGACTTGGTTTGAATTTGACAGGAGCGGACTACGTTATCCATCTGGATCCATGGTGGAATCCTGCCATTGAAGATCAGGCTTCCGATCGAGCTTACCGCATTGGTCAAGAAAGAGCCGTTACGATTTACAGGCTCATTACTGAGAACACAATTGAAGAAAAAATTATCGACCTTCATTTAACAAAACGCTCTCTAGCTGACGCCTTATTGGAAGGCGCAGATATGTCGAGTAAGCTCAGTAAGGAAGAAATTTTGAAACTTCTTAGCGTTTAGACAACATGCCGGCTGTCACTACAAAAACGGCCGGCTTCCCTTTTTCCGTCATGAGAAATGGTCCCTCCTTAATTTAAAACTTTGGGTAGGATGGTTTATGATCACCCACGCTTTGAGAAAACATGCCGGAATGTATGGAAATTTATATCGAAACTTCTGATTTCAAAAAGTTGGATATCGAACAATTAGGGACCAAAGAAAAATTTTGGTTAGTATCACCCAAGGGAGTTAATTGGCTCTTCAAGTTCTCTCGGCCAGGGACAGGTGAACACTGGTCTGAAGTTTGTGCAGCACTTATTGCTAATAAACTAGGAATAGCTCATGCGGAATATTACTTTTCTCGTTGGGAGGGAAAAATTGGCGTTGTTACTCCAAGTTTTGTAGAAAAAAACGAATATTTAGTAATGGGCAATGAAATCTTAAAAGACTATGATCCTTATTACCCCTCGTCTTCCTCGGAAGAGAAAGCCCCAAAAGCGTACACTCCTAAAGAAGTTTTCGATTGTTTAAAAAAATTTCAAGCTCTTGAACCTTTTCAATGGAAGGGTGAGTCTCCCACAAATATTTTTTTTGACTACCTTTTTCTAGACGCTTTAGTTGGCAATGTTGACCGGCACCATGAAAATTGGGGCATCGTCGTTAATTCTCTAGATAAAACAAAAAGTCTTGCCGTTACGTTTGATCATGCCTCTTCTCTTGGGAGAGAGTTAACAGAAAAACGGAAAAAAGACCGCCTAGAGACTAAGGATAAGAACTACTCAGTTCTTGCCTATTCAAAAAAAGCTAAAACTCCTTTTTATGAAAGTACAATTGGTAGGAGATTGGACGCTGTAGAGGTTTTATTTTCTTTTTTAGAGTTGGATCCATCACTGAAACAAAGATTGGAAGCGCTTATCAGGATATGTGAACAACAAAAGATTTCTCAGATAATCAGCTCGATACCATCCATATGGATGGCAGATCTTGATAAGACATTTGCAAAAAAATTAATAGAAGTGAATTTGGAAAGAATTAAACAAAATGCTTAATACCGCTTATGTATCCTGGAAAGACCCAGGCAGTCATGCTTGGTATGTAGTAGGCCGATTAACCGAAAAACAAGATGGTTATGAGTTCGCATACACAAAAGGTGCCATCAAAGCGAAGAATTTTGTCCCATTTCCAGGTTTCGACGATCTATATAGAAAATATTTTTCAACTACATTATTTCCTCTGTTTTCTAATCGTCTGATTAGAGATACTAGGCCTGAGTATAGTGCTTTCATTGAGTGGCTAGAGCTTCCCAAAGAAACTTCCTCTCCTGTGGATATTCTTTCTCGCTCGGGAGGAAGAAGAGCTACTGATTCTCTTCAGATTTTCAAGAGACTCCTGCCGGAAAAAGATGGAAAATTAGCCGCATATTTCTTCGCTCATGGTCTATCTCACTTGACAGACAAGGCAGATGAAAGAGTTTCAAAGTTGTTCCAGGGGGAAAAACTTGAGATCGTCCATGAGAAGGATAACCCGAAAGATCCATATGCGGCTTTAGTAACTGCTACCAATCCAAAGCAACGTGTAGGCTATCTTCCGCGTTACATGTCACGAGAACTTCTTCTTCTCCAAGAAAAATCTCCCGAATCTTTCACGGTTCAAGTGCAGGCTATCCGCCCGGATATCCCATATCACTACCGGCTACTATGCAAAATTCAAGGACTCGTGTCTCCGGAACTTTTCAATGAATTTAATCAAAATAAAGAATTTGAGGATATCTGCTGAGGCAACAACTTCGGGCTACGTCATATCTTTAAATAAGTTGAACTCATGAACTTGGCCTTTATCAGGTTATGACAGTTAGCTCGGATCCAAGACTGCCCCAATGCACTTAAAGACCGTAATTCGGAACTTGCTCAAACTAAGCTGAGTTTTGTATCTCAGTTCAAATGGATGGCTGAAACAGAAAAAGACAAGAAATTTCAAAGCAACTGCTCAACTGCTTAAGTATTCTTTCGTCTTGTGCCATCTATTCCTTCTTATAAGGACTCATCACACGGTGGGTAAGAGTGTGGGTTTAGAAAAAATTCAAAGATTTTCTGAGCCATCATCTGAGATTAGAAGAGAAAAGAGAATTTATTTAGCCAAAAAGTCACGGACCCGGTCTGTATCTAAAATCCGCCTTAATCCGAGATGTAATCCTACTGTTGAATATAAAACTTCCGATCGCGCATATCGCATTGGCCAAGAAAGATCCGTCACAATTTACAGGCTCATTACAAAGAACACCATTGAATAAAAAATTATCGACCTTCACTTAACCAAACGTTCTTTAGCTGACGCCTTATTAGAAGGCGCAGATATGTCGGGCAAGCTCAGTAAGGAAGAAATTTTGAAACTTCTTAGCGTTTAGACAACATGCCGGCTGTTACTACAAAAATGGCCGGCTTTCCGCCGCACCATTTTGAGCAAGAAGTATTTCGAACAAACGGATGATTTTTTATATAAAACGGATGAAAATTTCACTAATTTTTTCATACTTCTTATTGCCTCCGTTTTCTACCACTTCTAAGATTTTCCACCTTCTCAAAAGGAAAGAATGTCTTTTTTCGATACCGAACTGAGCAGGCTCAAGCTTTGGATTGAAAAAGACCATAGGAAACACAGTGTGATATACCACCACAAACGGTATATGAGGTGCGAAAAGTGAGTGAATTTATTGAATCTGAAGATTGCGCTTGCGAAGAAACATACAAGGACGAACATGTTTGGATGAACATTCCCGATAAACGAGGGCGCCAGCGCGTCGTCATTATCGGAGGCGGGTTCGGCGGATTAACTCTGGCTCGCAAGCTCAAGGATGAAAACTTCCAGATCGTTTTAATTGATAAAAGCAACCATCATGTTTTTCAGCCGCTGCTTTATCAAGTCTCTACCGCCGCTATTGAACCGAGTACTATTTCGTTTCCTTTTCGAAACATCTTCCGCGGAAGAGAATGTTTTCACATCCGTGCATGCGAAGCGTTGCGTGTAGACCCGGAAGAAAACATTCTTTACACCACTATCGGAAAACTTACCTTTGATCATTTGGTCATAGCAACCGGCGCGGACACAAACTACTTCGGCAATAAAAACTTGGCCCTCTATACAATGGCTCTGAAGAAAACGTCCGAAGCTCTTTATAACCGCAATCAGATCCTAGAAAGTTTTGAACTAGCTCTTTCTACCAACAGTGCAGAAGAAAGACAAAGACTCATGACTTTTGTGGTTGTCGGTGGCGGTGCAACCGGTGTGGAACTTGCTGGGGCATTAGCGGAAATGAAGAAATTCGTGCTTCCGCGAGACTACCCCGACTTAGACGCTAATCTCATGCGGATTGTCGTTGTCAGCTCCAGCAGCTGTCTGCTTCCGGCCTTTAAAGAAAAATCTTCTAAAGAGGCTGCAGATTACCTGACTTCTCGAAAAGTCGAACTTTTGTTTAATACCAGAGTTGAAGATTTTTCGAACGGCATCCTGAAGTTAAAGAATGGAGACATTCATACCTATAACGTCTTTTGGGCGGCAGGCGTACGTGCTAATTCTCTGGAAGGCTTTGATAAAGAGCTCTATGGTCCGGGCAATCGCCTTATCGTTGACCAATTTAATAGAGTTAAAGGGTTTGATCGAATTTATGCCATCGGCGACACAGCATACTTTCCGACTCAAAAATACCCTAATGGGCTGCCACAGGTTGCTCAGCCGGCGATGCAGCAGGCAACTAATATTGCCTACAACTTAAAGAAAATGATTAATAGCGAACCTCTCAAAGAGTTTAAATACTTTGATAAGGGTCAGATGGCAACTATTGGCAAGAGCCACGCCGTTGTAGAAATAGGCAGTTTCTGCTTCGGAGGAATACTAGGTTGGCTCTTATGGCTGGGTTTACACCTCTTTTATATTCTTGGTGTAAAGAATCGAATTGTTATATTTATGGACTGGTTCTTGAGTTATCTCACGTACAGCAATGCTCTGCAAATCATTGTTCTTCCGTTACGCAAGAAGCGCCATACCATTTCAATTCGTAAGGATGAAGCGCTATGTTCGAATCCGGTTAAGGACAGTCCGGAGATTCCTAAGGCACCCGGCAACACTGCTTCTTAAAAGGTTTGGGCAGATTTTTCCTCCAATTTCTTCCTGTCTGTAGTATGTCTACAAGAACAGGAGCAGTTGGGTCAATTCAAGCCGGATGTTTCATGTTTCTTTCGGTTTGTAGTTAGCCTCAGTCTGAGTATGCCTCCTTTTTGTTTAGAAAAGGAGGCCTAGCTTTTTCCAGATCCGGAAAATTAAACAGATTTTTGTTAGATTCGGAGGTTAGGAAAAAGCCGACTGCCCCACCTCAATTACCTCTTAACTTCTCAGATCTGTAAACATCGATAAGCGGGAACAAAATCATTATTGTTTCCGGTCTTCACATGCTACAGGAGCGAGTTCTAGGTAAACAGAAGCGCTTTCGCTCCATCAAATATCATTTGTGAGGAGAGAGCCGCAAGAATAAGCCCGGTAAGTTTGCTCATAACCACAAGACCGTTCTTTCCAATGGCTTTTTCAATGTAAGCTGAAGACCACAAAAGGAAACCGACGCATAAAATCGCCAAAGCGATAGAACAAAATGACGCAATCCATTCAACAAAGCCGTGGATTTCACCGCCGTATACAACTAGTGCGCCGACAGTTGCCGGACCAATGGTGATAGGAATCGCCATAGGTACTACTGCGATTGATTGAAGTGAACCTTTTACTTTCAAAGCAGAATCCTCTCCTCTGACCAGACTCACTGATGTCAAAAAGAGGATTGCCCCTGTTCCTATTCTGAAAGCATTAATAGTGATGCCGAACACTGAAAAGATATAGCCTCCGCAAAGAAGCAAGACGGTACTGACCAACAGAGTCGCAACCGTAATACGTAAAGCCAAAGAAGCTTTTTCTTGAGGAGAATAATTCTGCGCTACAGCTAAAAAAACCGATATAACAAACGGTGGAGTCAGCAGAAAGAAGAACTTAACAAAAAGTGCGAAAAAATCTGTTGCTGTCATTTTGGAAAGGCGGCTAAACGCCGCCCCCTAGATGTTAGAAGAAGATATATCTTATGGCGAAACCAGCTGTTACAGCAGCAATCGTAGTCACAAGACCTGGAACGATGTAGCTATGGTTAACCACCCAACGACCAATTTTTGTCGTGCCGGTATCATCGAAAGCTACGCCGGCAAGCAAAACTCCAGTACTCGGAATAATGAAATAGCCGCAGACTGCCGGATACATTGCGGTCAAAGTCAATCCATCAATTCCCAAGGCCACACCTAACGGAATCATGGCTCCAACCGTTGCGCCTTGACTATGAGTTAAAGCAGAAACAACGAATAACCCGAGAGCAAATAAATAAGGCTGTCCCTGAACTAAGCTAGCAATTTCAGACTTGATAAGCGGAAGATTGTTTGCAATCCAGGTATCGGACATCCATGCTAAGCCAAAAATTGTCACAACGCCCATCATGCCTGCCTTAAATACTGAGCTCGAAGTAATTTTGCCTGGATCGGCTTTGCAGAACATAACCATAAAGGCGGCCGAAATCAGCATCACCATTTCGATCATTTGCGTCATATTGACCTTAAGAACCTTTCCAGCTGCATTCGTCACTTCTGGACGTAACGATGGGAAAGTACCAACCAAAACGACGACAACGGCAGATATCAAGAAGATTGCCACTGATGCTTTAGCATAGCCGGAAAAGTTATGCCCGCCTAAAGCTTCCTTCTTACCGGCATCCATATCTTTAAACAAACCGGCTTTTACTTTTTCAAGATAGACAGGATCTTCTGATAGTTCCAAGCCTTTTTTATAGACCGACAATGCACCGAAGAACAAACCGATCAAAGTTGCGGGAACTACAATTGCCAAGATCTGAAAATAGCTGACATTCAACGGGGCTAAGAAAGCGACTAAAGCTACGGTAGCCGCAGAAATCGGGCTCGACGGGACTGCATGCTGAGACGCAATCACGGAAATAGAAATCGGTCTTTCCGGTCGAATCCCCGTCTCTCTTGACACCTCTGCAATCACAGGAAGCAGGTTATAGAGCACGTTGCCTGTTCCTGCCATGAAGGTAAAGAGCCACGCAATGACAGGTGCAACAAAAACAATATTTTTAGGATTTCGTCTAAGAAGCTTTTCTGCCCAGCGAACCAAAACATCCATACCTCCAGCCGTCTGCAAGGTAGAAGCGGCCAACACAACCGCCATCATGATTAACATGACGTTAATCGGAGGATTTGCCGGAGCGAGTCCGAAGAAAACTACTAAGATACCAAGCCCGATACCGCCGGCCATACCAAAAAAGATGCCGCCCCAGTGAGCGCCAACTACCATGGCCAAGATGACAATTAGAAATTCTGCAAAGAACATAATCAGCTCCTATTTACCTTGAGCCAGGCAGTTCGTGGTTTCCTCAAGCAACGCTTTTGCGTTATTGATTTGCTCAACTCTACCGGCGAGCACTCGTTCGTCTTTTCCTAACTGATTCTTCAATTCTGTTAACTGACGAAGCACTTCTTCTTTGTTTGAGCCGCCGATTGTCCGTTTGCTTTGAGCATTGAGTTCAGGATCTAAAGCTTGCTTAATCAATTCATCCGTGAGAGTCGTTGACTTGCCGAGAACTTCAAGACAAATGAGATCTACTTCCTCTCGGGTGATCTCATTGGCGAGTTTGCCATGATCCTGCATATATCCGACCAGACGGGCAACAACGTTATGAGCACTTCTGAAGGAGATGCCGTCATGACGAACGAAGTAGTTCGCCAATTCAGTAACGGTGCAATAATTCCCGACAGCCGCTTGAAGCATTCTCTCTTTCTTGAGAGTCAAGGTCTTAACAGTAACGTCAAGCAAGGCAATAAGTGCTTCAAATTCATTCAATGCCGTCCAAACAAATCTCATGGCTTCTGTTGAAGAGTCACGGCAGTGAGTAAATGGAATATTCTTCAATGAACTGAAAACGGAAACAAAGAAGCCTTCTAAGTGAGCTGCCTTAGCCTTACAGCATTCCAAAGTCAGCGCATTTTTCTTTTGAGGCATGATGGAAGAACATCCGGCAACGGAATCATCGACTTCCAGATATCCGTATTCCGGCGTGCTCCAAACATACAAGTCAAAGCAAAATCTAGATAATGTACATGCAGCAATAGATAAAGCAGCGATGATTTCCAGGCAATAGTCACGGCTAGCGGTACAGTCAATAGAATTTTGAAGAGGTTTATTGAAACCTAAGAGCTCGCTTGTGCGGTTTCTATTGATCATGAAGGTCGTAGAACCCATGGAGCCGCCACCCAACGGACAAAGATTCAAGGCGTCCCAGCAGCGTTCAATTCTCCAGTAACTCCTTTCTAACGCCTCAAGCATGCCGGCACAGTAATGAGCAAAAGTAATCGGCTCAGAAGGCTGAAGATGCGTATATCCGCTCATGACGGCATCAGGACAGCTCTGCCCTAGTTCAAGAATGGATTGGCGCAGTCCATTGAAAGATTCGCAAAGTTTGAGAAAATATCCGCGAATATCCATTCTTTGTTCTGTGGCAAACAGATCATTACGGGATCGAGCTGTGTGCTGTTGTCCTCCTACTTCGGGGCCGGTTTGTTCAATGAGATATCTCTCTAAATTGAAATACAAATCTTCAACATTGGGATTGATTTCGAAAACCGGATGATCCTGCATTTTTGAAATTTCCTGAGTACAGGCGAGAATCTTTGCTCCGACTTCTTTAGTAATGATCCCTTCTTCAACAAGCATAATGACGTGAGCTTTGTTGATGTCCAAAATCGTCTGATAACTTCTTTCTAAATCTTGCTTAATTGCTGGATTGATTAAGTACTTCACAACCTCAGGTGAAGGTTTTTTAGAAATTTTGCCGCGATGCTTTTCGTCCATTTTGGATCTCCTTGTTGGTTTGAGAATGAGATAGAACCAACTATAAGCCCTGGACAATAAGACTCAACAAAGTTCAAATAATTAGATTTATTAGTTTGATTTTTTATAAATTTTTATAATTTTTTAAGTATTTGGATTAAGCTTTTACCTAACATATCCAAATGAGCGGTGCCATGAACAAAACAACCGTTTTTAGTCAGCACGGTCAAGTCTTTTTGACAGTGGCAGAACACCTTTCTGTAGTGAAAGCCGCAGATGTTCTTGGCATAAAACAATCCAGCATCTCATACCACTTAAACCAATTGGAAAAAGAGCTGAACGTTCCTCTGCTGGATCGGAGAACAAAACCGATTTCATTGACACCAGAAGGAAAATTGCTATTTGATGAGCTGAGTTACGAACAAAGACACCTGACGGAGTTTTTATCAAAGCTGCAGCAAAGAAACTTGCATGCACCTGTTATTCGCTTCGGCATCATCGAAAGTCTTTCTTACAATTTGGGTACTGACCTGATACAAAGTTTTTTTTCAAAAAGCCAACATGTGAAGATGGTTTCCGGAACTTCAGAGAGGCTTATTCAGCAATTGGAGAATAATGAACTCGATTGGGCTATTACAAGCCGGACTCCAGATGCTCTTAAGTTCGCAAAGACTGTTCTTTTTGAAGAACCTTCCGTTTTAGCAACGCCGAAATCTTTGAAATTTCCAACAGACCATCCTACCTGGGATAACCTTAAATATTGCGGCCTTCCGTTCTTACGATACAACCGCTCATCCGGAGGAGATGTGATAACAGAATCTATGCTGAACTCACTTTCTCTCCATTTACCTTACCGGCTTCAGGTCGACACAGGTGGTGTAATGGTGAGACTTATTCAGAAAGGCATTGGATGGAGTTTTTTAAGACCTGCAACCTTGCTTCAGCATTCAGAGTTTGTTAACAGCCTTAATATTTTGCCGATGCCCTCTCCTGTAATCACAAGAAAAATCGTGCTGATTCATAAAAAGAACAGCCATATATTTGGCTATGAAGAGGTCAAGCAGAAATCAATAGAATTCTTGAACGGACAGTTCAAAAGAGATCTAACACAGCTAATTCCTTGGCTCTATCAATCTTGATTGAGTGCTAGACAAAAATGCCGAAAGCTCTCTACCAAAAAAATGCTGTTCATTTATTCTAACATTCGAATTGATAGAATGTTAGAATATGTCGATTTTTATTAGAATAGCGCGTTAGAAAACGAGGTTTGCTATTCTGAATTTTGAACCCTTCAATTTAGAATTTCACTCTGAGTGAAAAAATAATTGTAGCCCTCGCCAACACGGTATTTCAGTTGAGTTTCCGTTGAAGGATGTAAGTTTGTATAATTGAAACAGAAAAACAGCAATTTTTTGCGGAAGAGTGCTTTGTTTCAGTTGAAGGATGTAAGTTTGTACAATTAAAACTCATTGTCGCGAAATTCAATTATCACAGTATTGAGGTTTCAGTTGAAGGATGTAAGTTTGTACAATTGAAACACCGTCAAACAATTAGAAGCGGTAAAAACTTACCGACGTTTCAGTTGAAGGATGTAAGTTTGTACAATTGAAACACAGCAAATCAGTGCTTTTGCTCAGCATGCTACAGAGTTTCAGTTGAAGGATGTAAGTTTGTACAATTGAAACCCTCAGCTAATGCTATGAAATATATAAATTTTATTTTGTGTTAGCTGAGGATTTCTTCGAAACACTTCAAATTGCACGAAAAGTTCCATAATTTTCGAAAAATTTTATATTCACCCTATCCCTATTACCGGGACCAAAGTAACTTCCTTCTCTCAATCCAGCGCTCCCTCCGAGTTAGTTTCCTTTTAAACTGAAAAGGACTCTCGCTTGTTGTTTTTCGAAAAATTGTGGATTTCTCGCTCGAGTCGTCATTGGTTCCAGCGCCATCGTCACTCGCATTTTTCACGATGATTTCCCAGTAACCAGTTAAAAGATTATTGGCAACGAAGTTAGAGTGGCAGGCTATTTTGCTAGAATTAATTCACCCCCCCCCGTCTTCCCTGCCTGTCTTTCTTGTTATCGCTTACTCATTTTTTATGTCTTTTCCTTTGTTCAGATCAAGGCTTCGTAAAAACTGTGATAGCTGAATTTCGTGATAATGAAAAAGTTAAAAGGGTCAACTCTTGACAAGCCAGAATACATTCCTCAGAAATTTTCGGGTCTCCAAACACTAAAACCCGCTCGAAAGCGGGTTTTTGTGTTTTTATCGCAAAGTTATTGAGATAACGGAATAGATTTACAAGCGTCGGAATCTACTCTTTCACGCATCTCTTTGCCTGCTTTGAAGTGAGGGGCATATTTGGCCGGAACTTCAACTGAGGCGCCGGTTTTTGGGTTACGTCCCTTTCTTGGAGGTCTGTAATTTAAAGCAAAGCTCCCAAATCCGCGAATCTCAATCCTGTTCCCTTCCGCCAGGGTCGCTGCCATCACGTTAATGATCTTATTTACAGCTTCATCAACTTCCTTTGCTGACATGCGATCCTGGACAAGAAGCGGATCCTCTGCAAGCAATGCTATCAATTCAGATTTAGTCATTGCCACGTGAGGTGCCTCTTACTTGGATTGGTCCAATTTTGCTTTCAACAAAGCGCCGAGATTTGTGGTGCCGGACTGTGCATCAGCAGTCATCTTTTCCATTGCTTCGCGAGTTTCAGCCTGATCCTTAGCCTTGATGGAAAGCTGGATTGTGCGAGCCTTGCGGTCAATGTTAGTAATGGCAGCTGTTACTTCGTCGCCTTCCTTCAAAACGTTTCTGGCGTCTTCAACTCTGTCCGGAGAGATTTCGCTGGCGCGGAGGTAGCCTTCAGCTTCGTTGCCGAGATCGATAACGGCACCTCTTGCATCAACAGATTTAACCTTACCTGTTACAACAGCACCCTTTTCATGAGTGGATGTGTAGTTGGAGAACGGGTCGCCTGTCATCTGTTTGACGCCGAGAGAAATACGTTCGCGTTCTACGTCGATGGAGAGAACTGTAGCTTCGAGTTCGTCGCCCTTCTTGTAGTTGCGCTTGGCTTCTTCGCCCGGTTCTGTCCAAGAAAGGTCAGAGAGGTGAACCAAACCGTCGATGCCGCCTGGCAAGCCGATGAATACACCGAAATCAGTGATGGACTTGATCTGGCCGCTGACTTTGTCGCCCTTCTGGTGAGAAGCTGCGAATTCTTCCCATGGATTTGGTTTGCACTGTTTCATGCCAAGGGAAATACGACGGCGTTCTTCGTCGATTTCGAGAACCATGACTTCAACTTCGTCGCCGAGCTGAACAACTTTCTTCGGATCAACATTCTTGTTTGTCCAATCCATTTCGGAAACGTGGACAAGACCTTCGATGCCTGTTTCGATTTCAACGAAAGCACCGTATTCAGTGATGTTGGTAACTTTACCGAACAAACGTGTGTTCTGTGGGTAGCGGCGTGCAATACCGAGCCATGGATCTTCACCAAGCTGCTTGATACCGAGGGAAACACGGTTCTTGTCCTGATCGAACTTGAGAACCTTGGCTGTGATTTCCTGACCTTGTTCAAGAACTTCGCTCGGATGACGTACGCGTCTCCAGGCCAAGTCGGTGATGTGAAGAAGACCGTCGATACCGCCGAGGTCAACGAATGCACCGTAGTCGGTAATGTTCTTGACGATACCCTTAACAACTGCACCTTCCTGAAGGTTTTCAAGAAGTTTGGCTCTTTCTTCGCCCATGTTGGCTTCAACAACGGCACGGCGGCTGACAACAACGTTGTTGCGCTTGCGATCAAGTTTGATAACCTTGAATTCCATTGTCTTGCCTTCGTAAGGAGTAGTGTCCTTAACCGGGCGTGTGTCAACCAAGGAACCTGGAAGGAAAGCACGGATGCCGTTTGTCATAACAGTCAAGCCGCCCTTAACCTTGCCGGTAACTGTACCGGAAACGAGTTCGCCGGATTCAAGAGCTTTTTCAAGATTCATCCAAGCAGCAAGTCTCTTGGCTTTGTCACGGGAAAGAATTGTGTCGCCGTAGCCGTTTTCGAGACTTTCGATAGCAACGGAAACGAAGTCACCCGGTTGAACGTCAACTTCACCGCGGTCGTCTTTGAACTCTTCGATAGGAATGAAGGATTCGCTCTTCAAGCCTGCGTTAACAACAACGAAGTTATAGTCAACACGAACAACTTCAGCTGTGATGACTTCGCCTTGTTTCATTTCTTGTTTAGCAAGGCTCTGTTCAAAAAGATCGGCAAAGGATTCTTTTACGGGTTGGTTTTGTTTATCTGTCATGTAAATAAATAAGTTGTTTTAAAGAGACAATTTCTTTAAAACGGGTTAGTTAAATTCCCATATTCCAACGCGAAATACAGGGGCACACTTCAAAGGCTTAAGCCTCGGTTCCGCGGTACCACTCCAGAACCTGGTTAATCGTTTCTTCCAGCGTCAAGTCCGATGAATCAAGGATTCTCGCGCCGGGTGCAGGAACTAAAGGAGCAACAGATCGCTTCAAATCACGCTCGTCTCGCTCTTTCAAATCCTTCACAAGGTCAGCAATATTACTATGAATTCCTTTCTCTTTCAACTGGTTATAGCGTCTTTTTGCTCTAGCCTCGGCAGAAGCTGTGAGGAAAATTTTCAATGTTGCTTCCGGGAACACCACGCTTCCCATGTCTCGGCCGTCGGCAACTAGCCCCGGAGCCTGCGCATAATCTCTCTGAAGCTTGAACAATGCTTTTCTCACCTTGGGGTGCACTGCCACTTTGCTTGCGGCTAAACCTACTTCTTCCTGACGGATAGCATCTGTGACATCCTCTCCTTCGAGCAAAATCTTTCCGTCATTGAAAACCGCTTTCAAATTGACGGCGGTCTGTTCAATCTGCTCTTCATCGTCGAGATGTTTCTGCTGTTTTAAGGCCGCATAAGCCGTCAAGCGATAAAGTGAGCCGCTGTCGAGAACGTTAAATCCTAAAACTTTGGCAACACCGGCAGAGACACTGCCTTTGCCCGAAGCAACCGGCCCGTCAATCGTAATAATCGGAATGTTCTGATCCATGCTTACTCCTTAATGACCGAAGCCAGTCTTTCAAAATAATCCGGGAATGTCTTGGCCACGCAGCCCGGGTCACGGATTTCTACTTCAACGCCGCCGGCTGCAATCAAAGACATGCACATCGCCATGCGGTGATCTTTATAGGTATCAAATGTAGCGCCCTGCAGTTTTTCAGGCGGGACAATTCTCAGCCAGTCAGGGCCCGAAGTTACTTGACAGCCCACTTTTCTCAGCTCTTTTGCCATCGCCTCGATGCGATCGGTTTCTTTAACGCGCCAGCTGCCGATTCCTCTCAAAGTTGTCGGGCCTTCGCACATGGGTGCGATAGCGGCAATGGTCATCGCGGCATCCGGAATCTGCCGGAAATCTTCATCAATTCCTTGCAGCTTCGGACCGTAGATGGAAGGAGCGGTCTTAATCCAGTTTTCTCCGCGGGTAACCGAAGCACCGGTTTTTGCTAAATACTCAACAAACGCCGCGTCCCCCTGCAGACTGTCTCGGCCTACGCCTTTGACAGTAAGCGGACCGACAAGAGCACCTAAAGCAAGGAAGTAAGATGCACTCGAGGCATCTGCCTCAACCATCATTTCTCCCGGAGAAATGTACGGATGAGACGGAACAACGTAGGTTTCTACATCGATTGTGACGATGACGCCGAAACGTGCCATCAGCTTGCATGTCAGAGACACATAGGGAGAGCTAACCAACTCGCCGTCAATCACGATATTGAGGCCTTGAGCAGGTGCCACCAGCGGAGCAGCCATTAAGAGGCCCGAGGCAAACTGACTTGAAACGTTTCCTTTAACGTGCACGACATCGCTCGTAATTCGTGTACTCGGATAAATCTTTAACGGCGGAAATCCCTGCTCTCCCAAACAAACGATTTGTGCGCCGATGGAGTTCAGTGCTTCAACCAAATGTCCCATCGGTCTTTCACGCATTCTTTGAACGCCGTCTAAAACGTACTCTCCGCCGGAGAATGCCAGGACAGAAGCCAGCGGCCGCATGGAAGTTCCGGAATTGCCTAAGAACAAATCGGCTCTTTTAACCGGGAAGTTGCCGTCGCAGCCTTCAACGATGACTTCATCGCCGTTTTGTTCAAGCTTTACTCCCAATTCTTTGAGCGCGCCGATCATCATGTCGGTGTCTTCAGCAACAAGCAGATTCTTTAAATGCGTTGTCCCTCTGGACAACGCCGCTAAAAGAAGAGCACGATTAGAAATGCTTTTTGAGCCGGGAAGGCTCACCGTCCCCCCGACTTTCTTAATGGGTTTAATGACTCTTACTTCTTCCATCGTCTTTTCCTGGATCTTGTTTACTGGCAGAAAACACGAGTCCTCTGCGGTTTTTCATGGCGTTTTCAAAGCAGGCTTCAAGCTTTTGCGCATCTGAGTTGTCAATGGCTTCTTGAAGTTCTTCAAGCTCCTGTCTATACCGCTTCAGCTCTTTAGATATCGCCGCGCGGTTGCTCAGGCAAATATCACGCCACATTGCCGGAGAACTGGCCGCGATTCTGGTGAAGTCACGGAATCCGGCCCCGGCCATACCGAGCTTTTCCTTCGCATATTTTTCTTTGGTAATCATATCTACCAATGCGTAGGCAAGAACGTGCGGTAAATGGCTGACCGAAGCAAAGATAGCATCGTGCATCTCAGGAGACATCACTTTGATCTTCGCGCCGGCTTTGGTCCATGCATCTTCAATAAATTTAACCTTCTCCGGATCCATTTCATCGGTCGGCGTAGAAATGACCCACTTGTCGTTGAATAAATCCTTCGTGGCGTAAGCAACGCCGGGCAGTTCTCCGCCGGCAATAGGATGACCCGGCGCATATTGGCGGAATTTCTCTTTGAGCCCTTTTCTGGCCGCCTCAATTACCGTCATGCGCGTTGACCCGACATCGGTGACGACTGCGTCCGGCTTGAGATAGTCTGCTAAATCAGAAAATACCTTTTCCATCGCTTGAACCGGCACGGCCACGACAACAATATCTGCGTCTTTTACGGCTTCCGGAATGGAAGTGGTCCAGCTGTCTGCCGCTCCCATTTCCTTAGCCAGCTTCAGACTTTCCTCCCGGTGTCCGCAGGCGATAACTTCATCGACCAACCCGGCCTGCTTCCAGCTCAAAGCCATTGAGCCGCCAATCAGACCGAAGCCGATAACTGCCATTTTTGTCATTCTTTCTGATTCCTTGCTTACAGAAGCTCTTTCAACTCTTCTAAAAATCTTTCGTTTTGCTCTTTGGTACCAACTGTCACTCGGATCCATTCAGGCAAATCGTAAGAATTCATCTTGCGGACAATAATGCCCTTCTTTAGAAGTTCTCCCACAATCTTAGCCCCGTCTCCGACTTTGACCGTGATGAAATTTGAATGAAGTCCCATGTAGGGGAGTCCCAATTCATCAAAAGCTTTAGCAAGCTGTGCAATGCCTTCTCTATTGTTTTTGAGCGTTGTTTCCAAAAACTCCTGATCTCCTAAGGCTGCGATAGCAGCAAGCTGTGACAAATCGTTCACGTTGAACGGATGGCGTACACGGTTGATAAGCTCAAGCAGCTCCGGCTGAGCAATGCCGTAACCGACGCGGCAGCCGGCCAGGCCATAAGCCTTGGAGAAGGTCCTGGCAATAATAACGTTCGGGAAGCGTTTAACGATTTCCAATGAATCCGGCTGGAGTTCTTTCTCCAAGAATTCAACATAGGCTTCATCAAAGAGCACAACGACGTTAGAGGAAACTTTTTCTAAGAACTCGATGATTTCTTTTTCCGACAAATAAGTTCCTGTCGGATTGTTCGGGTTAGTTAAGAAGATTAAACGAGTATTTTCGTCGATCTGTTCAAGAATTCCCAGCAGGTCGGCATTGTAGTCGTCAGTTGCCGGAACCTCTCTGGTCTCTGCACCGCAGAGCTTAGCAACCATCGGATATAAGGAAAAGCTGTACTGCGGGATAATCGCATTTTTGCCTTCGGATAAAACGGTTTGGGCAGTTAAACCCAACAATTCACTCGAACCGCTGGTAATCACAAACCAGTCTTGCGGCAGACCGTATTTCTCGGACAAAGCCTTCTGCAGATAGCAGGAGTCTGCATCCGGGTAGCGGTTTAAGTTCAATGCTGCGTGAGCAATCTTATCTTTGACCTTTTGAGACATGCCGTAGGGATTTTCATTGGCCACGAGCATGATAATTTCACTAGGTTTCAGACCTAACTCAGCAGCCAATTCTTCAATCGGCTTGCTGGCAACGTATTTATCTAAAGCTTGAACCCATGCAGGAGTAGAAGTTGCAATATTGGTCACAGTTTTGCTCCGGTATTGTGTTTCGGTCCGAAATCCTCTTCAACGGGATAAGACCCTAAATTTTTAAAAAATGCGCATTCGTCTTTCAAATCGTTCAAGGCGCGGCTGATGTCCGGGGATTTGCAATGCCCTTCAATATCAATGTAGAAGTAGTACTCCCAGGTCCCGCTTCTTGCCGGACGGCTCTCAAACTTGGTCATCGAGACATTGTGATAGTCAAGCGGTTTTAACGCGTGATAAATCGCACCGGCCTTATGAGGAACGGAAATAATCAGCGAAGTTTTGTCTTTGGCTGGGGCTTTGGAAGGCTCGGTGCCCTGCTTTGCCAGCACCACAAAACGCGTACGGTTGCCCGCGTCGTCCTGAATATGCTCAAATACCGGCTTCAACCCGAATGCTTCGGCAGCGGTTTCACCTGCAATGGCCGCGATGGTCGGATCTTCAGATGCCTTTCTGGCGGCGTCTCCGTTGCTTGCTGCAGACATTCTCGGCAAATCCGGGACATTGCTGTTGAGCCATCCGACGCATTGACCTAAAGACTGAGGATGAGAATAAATTCTCGTGATGCCTTCAAGCGTGCCGGACTTTGTCAGCAGATTATGATGAACCGGAACGGATACTTCGGCGATAATCGACAAGCTGGTTCTGAGCAGAGCATCGAGGGTACGGTTTACCGAACCTTCCGTGGAGTTTTCCATCGGCACGATGCCGAACTGCGCGGTGCCGGCTTCAACTGCGCGGAAGACTTCTTCAATCTGGTCGCAGGCAATCCCTTGAATGGATCGGCCGAACTGCTTGAACATCGCCATCTCGCTGAAAGTTCCGCGAGGCCCCAAGAAAGCGACGGTCGTCTTTTTCTCTAAGGAACGGCAGGCACTCATAATCTCCTTGAAGATGCTGGAGATCCCTTCGGGCTTGAGTGTCCCGTCGCTGTGGTTTACAGCCATCAAAATAACTTCGTTTTCTCGCTCGGGACGATAGACGGGAGAATCGGTTTTGCCTTTAATTTCTCCGATTTTTCTGGCGTTCTTCGCTCTTTTATCCAGCAGTTCAACGATCTGAGCGTCAATCTGATTGATTTCTTCTCTCAGAGGCTGGATTTCTTTATCTGTGGAATGGGATTCTTGAGACATTGGGTCCTCTTCAGTGAGAAGCCTTGAAATCTTTCATAAACTCGGCCAATTTCTCAGTCGCTTCAATCGTCACGGCGTTGTACAAGGAAGCTCTCATGCCTCCGACAATGCGGTGTCCTTTGATGTTGACGATGTTTCTTTCTCTGGCTTTAGCGAGGAATTCATCATTGAGAGATTCATTAGCCAAATTAAACACGACATTCATCAAAGAGCGGCTGTCTTTTTCGACCTGATTTGTATAGAAACCGTCTGAGCCGTCGATCACGTCGTAAAGCATGGAACTCTTAACTACAGAGCGGCGGTGCATTTCTTGGACGCCTCCCTGGGCTAGAAGCCATCTGGAAACCAAGCAGGAAACATAAATCGCAAATGTCGGCGGTGTGTTGTACATCGACTCCGAATTGGCATATGTCAAATAATCCAGCATGGAAGGCGTTGTCGGAGAACAATTGCCCAACAAATCTTTCTTGACGATGACAACGGTAAGTCCCGCCGGCCCGAAATTCTTTTGTGCACCGGCATAAATCAAGCCGTACTTAGAAACATCGACAGGTTTGGACAAAAAGTCGCTGGACATATCGCTCACTAAAATAGCATCGGACTGCGGCACATAGTGGTACTGAATGCCGTTGACGGTTTCGTTGGAGCAGTAATACAGATAGCCTGCCCCGTCGGACATTGCGATTTCATCTTGTCTCGGAACCCTGTTGACAACTCGGGCGGCTTCAGCTGCACCACCGAGTTTTACCGCTTCTTTGAAAGCCTTTTGCGACCAAACGCCGTTGACCAGATAGTTGCCTGTGCCGTAGAAGTTGAAATTAAGAGGAACCATGGCAAATTCCATGTGACCTCCGCCCTGTACAAATAAAACTTCGTAGTCTTCAGAGATACCGTAGAGTTCACGCAGGTTCTTTACGGTTTCATAATAGATGCCCATAAAGTCTTTGCTTCGGTGGCTCATCTCCAGAACGGAAATGCCCGTCCCGTTCCAGTCGGGAAGTTCCTTTTGAACTTCCAGTAAAACTTCAAGAGGCAGCGGGGATGGTCCCGGTGCGAAATTCAGAACTCTATTCATCCTTTTTCTCCTCGTCATCGATTTCTTCGATGATTTCACCGGCGATGATCTCATCATCGCGTTTTTGGATTTCTTCCTGCTTTTCTTTTTCTTCTGCGATGGCTTCGCCTTCGAGCTGCTTAATTTGGTCTTCAGCAGAGCCGTCATCGTTTTCCGTAACGCGTTCTACACCGATGACTGTGACGCCCGGATCCATGGAAATTAAACGAACGCCTTGAGTATTTCTGCCCAGCACACGGATTTCATTGACTCGGGTTCTTACCAGTTTGCCGGCAGAGTTGAGCAGAATGATTTCATCATTGTCATTGACGAGCAAGGCGGAAACGACTTTACCGTTTCTTTCGCTGGTTTGAATGGAAATCATGCCCTTGGTACCGCGGCCGTGACGAGTGTAGTCATTGATAAGAGTACGTTTGCCGTAACCGTTTTCAGTAACGGTCAGGACGGTTACGTCTTCATCCTGGGCGACAAGCATCGCGATGACCTTGGAGTCGCCTTCCAATCTCATGCCTCGAACGCCTGTTGCGGTTCTGCCCATGCTGCGGACATCTTCCTCGGCGAAACGGACAGCTTTGCCTTCATCGTTAAAGAGCATAACGTCATGAACACCATCGGTGATAGCGGCGCCGATCAGATAGTCGCCTTCAACAAGGTTAACGGCGATAATGCCGGCCTTTCTCTGATTCTTGAAATCGCTGATCGGTGTCTTCTTAACTGTACCGTTGGCTGTTGCCATAAAGACGTACAAGTCTTTTTGGAAGTCCTCGTCGGAGATCGGAAGAACCACGGAAACTTTTTCGTCGTTAAGTTCGAGAAGGTTGACGATAGGACGGCCCTTAGAATTGGAAGAACCTTCCGGCAAATCCCAAACGTTAAGCCAGAACATTCTGCCCTTATCGGTAAAGCAAAGAAGAACGTCGTGGGTCGTAGCAACGAAGAGCTTGCTGATGATATCGCCTTCTTTAACTTCTGTCGCTTTTCTGCCTTGACCGCCTCTCTTTTGAGCACGGTATTCAGCGGAAGCCTGACTCTTGATGTAGCCGGTATCGGTCATGGTAACAACCATTTCGCGAAGCGGAATCAAATCTTTAGTCTTGAAGTCTTTGGCGTCGGCAACGATTTCGCTTCTGCGGGCATCGCCGTAGCTTTCTTGAACTTCACGCAAATCAGCAGCAATCTTCTGCTGCATCAAATCGCGGTTGTTGAGCAAGGTGACCAACTGATGAATCTCCTCAGCCAAGTCTGCATAATCTTTTTCGATGCGTTCATGCTCCAAGCCGGTTAATGTCTGCAGTCTTAACTGCAGAATGTTCTTGGCCTGCGCACTGGTCAAGTAGTAGGTACCGTCAGGCTGCAAGCCTTTGGTTAAGTCTTCTCCTTCCGGACGGAAATACTTCGGCTCGAGTTTGGTTCTGGAAATAAGCTCTCCGACCAAAGCAGACGGCCAGGATCTGGCCAACAATCTTTCTTCAGCTTCGGCTCCGTTAGCACTGGTCTTAATCACTTCGATAAATTCATCGATGTTGGCCAGTGCTACGGCCTGACCTTCCAAGAGATAAATCTTGGAGCGAGCTGTCTTCAACTGGAACAAGGCTGCACGGGTCGTGACTTCCCAGCGGTGGTTGATGAAGGCCTCGATGATTTCTTTGATATTAAGAAGCTTAGGCTGGCCGTCTACCAAGGCAACTAAGTTAATGCCGAAGCTGCTTTCCAATTCCGTCAGTTTGTAGAGGTTGTTAAGAACAACTTCCGTATTAGCGCCTCTCTTTAATTCGATAACACCGCGGATACCGTCTTTATCGGATTCATCACGAACGAAAGAAATGCCTTCAATCTTCTTTTCTGAACCGAGCTGGGCGATTTTTTCCAGCATCTGGCTCTTATTAACCTGGTACGGAATTTCTTTAACGATGATGGCTTCTCTATCGGTGCCTTCGATTTCTTCAATTTCCGTCTTAGCACGGATAATAGCTTTGCCGCGGCCGGTTCTGTAGGCTTCGCGAATGCCTCCTAAACCGTAAATGATGCCGCCTGTCGGGAAGTCAGGAGCCGGAAGCAGTTCCATGATTTCATCGATAGTGCAGTCAGGACGGTCAAGTACTAAAAGACAAGCATTAATGGCTTCAACAATATTATGAGGAGGAACGTTAGTAGCCATACCCACGGCAATACCGGCAGAACCGTTAATCAAGAGTGTAGGCACTCGGGTCGGAAGAACGGTCGGCTCCACTTCGCTGGCATCGTAGTTCGGCACGAAGTCAACGGTCTCTTGATCAATGCCGGCAAGCATATCGGAAGCGATACGGGTCATTCTGACTTCGGTATAACGCTGAGCAGCCGGGCTGTCACCATCAACCGAACCGAAGTTTCCTTGCCCGTCGACTGTGCAGTAACGCATGGAGAAGTCTTGGGCCATACGGACGATAGTTTCGTACGCAGCTGCGTCGCCGTGAGGATGGTATTTACCGATGACGTCACCGACCACACGAGCTGACTTTTTATACGGACTGCGGTAAGTATTGCCGAGTTCGCTCATGGCATAAAGCACACGGCGGTGCACCGGCTTTAAACCGTCTCTGACATCCGGCAGAGCACGTCCCATGATCACGCTCATGGCGTAATCCAAATAAGAGGTCTGCATCTCGTCGGTCAGATTTACTTTCTCGTAATGAGTCTCGAGAATGTCGCGGATATCGTCTTTATCTTTAGGTGACTTGGCCATCTAAATATTCCTTCTTACTTATATACAGATATAGTGAATCCGTAGATTTTAATTTAGATAAGCCTTTAAATCGCTCAAAAATAGCATTATTTTGTTTTTATAATATCGTCTTGCGATAGTATCGTTATGAGTAAGTATTTATGAATGGTCGAATTGTTCACCCAGGAATTATTTTGAAGCAGTCTTTCTTAGATCCGCTCAAAATCACGGCTTACCGATTAGCTAAAGAGACAAAAATCAGTCAAACAAGAATCAGCGAGATTATTCAAGGCAAAAGAGCTATCTCTATAGACACAGGCTTAAGGCTTTCCAAATTCTTTCGACTTGATGACTCATTTTGGCTGCAAGCTCAAATGATCTACGACATTCAAAAAGCAAAAGAGAAATTGGAAGAAGAGATAGAAAAGATTCGGCCTTATGACGCCTAAATGATTTCAAATATTGAATCGAATTCCGTCAATTCGGGCATTTTTATAAAGTGAGAATTATTCGCAATAAGAGTTTTGAAACAGTTTTTCGGAAGCAAAACTTTACTAGGCACAACAACCGCTCTTTGTAAAAGAATCTTCTTCCTATTCAAGGAATTAAGACTCTAATATCACTTTTCTTCCTATTTGCCAACAAACATAATTGCTACTTTTAATTTCCAAAAGCGTTACAATCCGTTTCCGTTAGTTGGCATCAAAAAAAGTGCTGACTCTTTTGTTTTCGGCATAGGTGCTTCTCAAGCGTTGCCCGTTTTGGAGGTCGAGGCAGATCCAAAATGTTTCGTTAGTACACAATTACAAACAAGATGTTTTGGATGGAAAAATTTTACTGTTGTTTAGAAACAACAGTAATTTTCGAAATTCACGGAACGGAGGCACGACTCTCGGAAAGAAACGCTATGTCGTGGCAAAATAGTGAGTGTGAGATACTATGGGCGGCTAATTTAGTGCGCCGTTTGGTACACTCGATATTGATTACGGCCGTTCCCTATAAAAATGCCGTATCATGTTGTTTTATCTGCATCAAAGAGGAAAATGATGAATACAAAGACAAAAATCGGAATGCTTATTGCTTCCCTCGCAATGGCTGCTTCCGGCGTAGTTTGTTCAGCTGATGCGCCTGCAAATCCTTACGTTCAGGCCGCTGGCAAGACATTGAAGACAGCCTACGGTTTGTGCGTTCGCACTGGTTACTGGACACCTGCTCTTGCTGAAGCTCAGGGCGCTCTCGGCCAGAACTGCGACTGCGATACAGACATCATCAAATGTGAAGCCGGCGCTGAAAAAGTTGTCCTTTCTGCTGACACACTCTTCGCTTTCGACAAAGCTGTTCTTAAACCTGAAGGCAAGGCAATGCTCAAGGAACTCACAAGCCGTATGGCTGGTTTGAACCTCGACGTTGTTATGATCAACGGCTATGCTGACCGTATCGGCGGTGCTGCTTACAACTTGAAGCTCTCTGATCGCCGTGCTAACGCTGTTAAGGCTTTCTTGGCTGAAAACGGTGTTCCAGCTGCCCGCATCCACGCTGAAGGTAAAGGTCAGGCTGATCCGGTTGTTGATTGCCCGAACCCATCCAAGGCTGGCGAAATCAAGACATTCCAACAGTTGATCAACTGCTTGCAGCCTAACCGCCGCGCTGTTATCGAAGTTGTTGGTACACGTCCAGCAAAGTAATGCATAACTAATGCGTACAGGGACCTCCGGGTCCCTTTATTTTTATGACTCCAGAAATCTTTCTTTTTGACTTTGACGGTACGTTGGTTGATTCTGCTCCTGACCTTGCAGCAGCGGCCAATCATTTACGTCTGGTAAGAAACCTCCCTCCCGTCCCCTACGATAAACTCAAGGTGACCGCCTCCAGCGGAGCCAGAGGTTTGATTAAAGCCGCCTTTGACATGGATCCAGGCTCTCCGGGTTATGAAGAGATAGTCAAGGAGTTTTTAGATTACTACCAGGATCATTTAGCTGACCACAGCGGCCTCTTCCCCGGAGTGCAAGAAGTTTTGAACTGGTTTGACGATAATTCGATCGTTTGGGGTGTTGTTACCAACAAACATGAACGTTTTACTTATCCGCTTATCGAGGCATTGAGAATCCATCCTCATGTGGTCGTGTGCGGAGACACGCTTCCGGAAAGAAAACCCTCTCCTCTGCCCTTGATTTACGCGACAGAAAAAGTCGGTAAAGACATCACCAAGGGTATTTATTGCGGCGACGATAAACGCGATATTACGGCAGCCAACTCTGCTGAGTGCTTTAGCATTGCGGCCCAATGGGGATATCTCGGAAAAACCTATCCGATTGAAGAGTGGGGAGCCGATTTAATCATGCGCAATCCGAGCGAGCTAATTCGTTTTCAGATCCCCTAATTTGCCATACTTAAGACAATCTTTTGTTAGAAAAATAATAAGGGGTTGTCATGGGCAAGAAACTGTATATTACCGGGGGTATAGCAGCCGGCTTAGTTTTGGTTTATGCAGCCGGCGGTTTCTGGGCCATCCCAGCGAGCACTAACTGGGCACTCAAAAAATACGTTGATCCTTTGCTTGATCGTGAGGTCACAACGGAGAAAGTGGAATTTAATCCGTTTACTCTGCATTTAAACGTCAAAGGACTGAATGTTCAGAAATCAGGTACCCCTGACGCCCTTCTCCACATCAAAGAAATCGATACAAAGCTGAAATGGACCTCACTTTTCAAGCTTGCTCCTCTGGTTCAGCATTTCAAAGTTGACCAGCTTCAAGCCAACATCGTTCGCACCGGATTAGCAACATTTAATTTCTCGGACATTATTGATAAGTTTGTTAATCAGCCCGAAGAGCCAAAAGAAGAGGACAAGGACAAAAGTCCTCAGAAGTTCAGTATTGACAACTTCGAGATTATTAATTCCGGCGTCAAACTTGACGATAAATTCAGAGGAAAAGTAGACGAGATAACGGATCTTCAATTCGCGCTTCCTTTGATTTCTAACTTTGAGACTCAGGCGGAAAATCCGATTACTCCGAAACTGTCTCTTAGATTTGACGGCGAACCTTTATCTATTGATGCTCAGAGCCTTCCCTTCTCGATTTCGAAGAAGACGGGGGTTGATTTTGAGCTGAAGTCGCTGAATCTTTCCAATGCCGCTTCCTTTAACCCAGTTCCGCTGAATGCTCACATCGTCGGCGGCACGGCAGATGCAAAACTTAACTTAGCTTTTGCGAATGAAGACGCCAAGATCCATGAAGTTAAGCATTTGCGTCTCAAGGGTCAAATCACAATCAATAATCTTGTTGTTCAGGACGATGTCAATAAACCGTATGACGTCTTGAAGGTTAAGAGGATTGATGCAAATCTGAAAGAATTTGCGCTTTTTGCCCAACGTCTCGATTTCGGCGAAATCAGAGTTACGGATCCTGACGTTGTCGTGACAAGAAATACCGACGGATTAAATCTCGCGATTTTGGCTCAGAACATTATCAAGGAAGATGATTCTTCCAAGGCTAAATCTCAAGATCAGGCTCCTGCCGCAACCGAAGAAACAGCGAAAGAAGCCCAAGAAACAACTTCTGCCCAAACTGATAAGCCCGAATCCAAGGTTTCTGCCGAAGAGGCTGTCACGGCTGAAGCTAAACCGGAATCCACGGCTTCTGCGGCAGCAACCGAGAATAATGAAACAGCCCCTGCTGCAAAGGCCGCCGAAGCATCAAAACCAACTTCGGAAGCTAAAGTTCAAACTAAAGAAAATGTTGAAGCTGCTTTCGAAGGAACAAAACAAAAACCGGAGCCTGCTGCTCAGTCAGAAACGAAGATTTCCCAAGATAAGTCCGATACCCAGGCCGCAGATACCATCAAGACTGAAGCTAAGCCGGAAGATAAACCTGTTGCTGCAGCCCCAATGAAAGCTGCTGACGTTTCTACAGCAAAACAAACTGCAGAAACTGCAACTTCTCCTGCTTCTGCCAATGCAAATGAGAAGGCAGAGCCAGCAGCAAAAGCTGACGAAACACCTACTTCCGATCTAACAGCTAAACCAGCTTCCGAGAATACCGCAAAGCCGGAAAGCAAACCGGAGACTAAGCCAACTTCTGAGGCAGAAAAGACCGAAACCTCGGCTATTGTCGGTAATGAATCCGGTGGAACTCAACCTACTCCTAAAGCCACACCGGAAGCGCAAGAAAAGGCAGAACCTGCTGTCAAAGCTGACGAAAAAGCAAGTCCTGAAGACCAGCAAAAAGCTATTTCCGATGCGGAACCTAAGCCTGCTTCCAATGATGTAGCCAAGACCGAAACCAAGCAGGATACAAAGGCAGCGGAACCTGTGAAGAGTAAAACTTCCGTCCCGACAGCTAAGGAACCTGCTGCAGCTGACTCTGCCACATCGACCCAACCGGCAACACAAAAAGCAGAAGCTGCCGCAAAGACCGACCACTCTGCAGTTCAAAACAAAACAATTAAATCGGCTCCAAAACCTGCCGTAAAGACTTCACCTAAGAAAGAGCCCAAACCCGCTCCGAAGGCTGTGTCCAAGCAGACAGCTCCGACGCATCCTGTTGTTAGTGCGGCAGAATCCGCGGTCCCCGCTCCTCAGAGCAACGTCATAAGAGAAACAATCGAGTACATTCCGCAGTCTGCTCTACCGGGAACCTCTTCTTCCGTTCAAACGCAGCAGCCGGTTCAGCCGGCTCCTAAGACACCTGCAGCAACGCCTTCCGAACCGGCACAAGAAACGGTTGTTCCCGGAGCAACGTTTATTCCGCCGGGAGAAATAAGAGAAACTGTCACACCGCTTTCTCAGCTTGAGGCAACTCCTTCATATGCCAGAATTGCATCGGTTCAGGCATCACACGGCTCCGTGACTAGCACTTCTGCCGCTGTAAACCTTGTTAACTATCTGTTGAGTCCTGCTTCAGCTCAAACAACGGATAAGGCTGACCCTGCGGCAGCGGAAGGGACTTCAAAAGTTTCAGAGGCACCTAATACTACTGAAGCGGTGGCCCCAACTGGACTTGAACCTGCCGAGGCAAAGGCAGAAACTTCTCCGACAGCGTCGGCAGCTGCGGAAACCACAGAATCGAACAGCTCTGCGCTGCCAGCCCCTCAGGCCGCTGAAGCTGGACCAAAGGTTTCTGCAGAACCTCAGGCTGCGGGCCCGGCTCCTCAGACAGATCAGCCTGCGGTTCAGTCTTCTGATGTTCGGGCGGACACCGCGGCTCAGAAGGCTGAAGAAGTCGTCTCGACTCCTCAGCAAACTCAATCAAATGCAGAATCCGACGTCAAGACAAGCGTTGGACAATCAGTTCCTGCTGCACAATCTACTGACTCAGGAACGCCATCTGCTTCCGATCAGCCGGCGTCCTCGGCTGAAGCAACCGAACAACTTGCTTCTGAGCCTCAGGCAAACACTCAAACTTCTGAAAACGCCGCTCCCGGCTGGTATTGGAATTTCGATAAGATTTCCGTTGTAAACGGAACAGTTAACTTCACTGACAATACGGTTAAATTCCAACAGAACCTTTCTAATATCAATGCAACCGTTTCTTCACTTAACGGAGAAAAAGGAAGCAAAGCTAACTTTGAAGCTAATTTGAATGTTCTTGACGGAAATGTTGAAGCAAAAGGTGACGTAAGTCTCACGCCATTGGTAATCAACATTGAAGAAACCACAAAAGATCTGAATATTCCTAAAGTAATGCCGTACATCAGTCCCTTCGTGGCTGCCAAGATTAATGACGGCAAACTTTCTAATCAAGGCAAGATTACTCTTGATTTGAGTCAGGCAATCCCTAACATTGGGTTTACAGGAAGCGCGGGGGCGTCTTCCGTCGCCGTTGCCGATGCTAACAATGTTCAGGTCGCTAAGTGGAATTCCTTGAATGTCAGCAATATCGATGTGAAGAGCGGAAAGAATATTTCCGTTGCTTTGGGAGATATCGCACTGGCAGGGCCATCTGTGAACGTTATTAGGTTCTCCGACGGTACGTTTAATTTTGACAAGCTGACTAAGAGCACGCCCTCAACCGCACACGCCGCCGATCCTAAGACTGCGGCTAAAGCCGAACCGGCTCCCGCGGTTTCTTGGAATATTGGCAAAACCACGGTCTCCAACGGCCAGATTCAATTTAATGATCAGACCGTTAACTTCAGCAAGACCATTTCTAACCTTGCAGCTACGGTTTCGGGACTGTCTAGTCAGCCGGGCACGTCCTCAGCCTTTACAGCATCTTTCGGTGCTCTTAGCGGAAGCTTGAATGCATCCGGATCCTTCAACCTATCTCCGTTCAAACTTAACCTGAAGGAATCGGTTAAAGGACTCCATCTCGCTGAGTTAACTCCTTATATCAAGCAGTTTACAAATGCCCACGTCGTCAACGGTCAATTGACAAGTCAAGGTGATGTTGCGGTGAAATTAGGAGGATCAGCTCCAGAGATTACCTTCAATGGAAATTCTGAAGCAACTTCCATTAACCTGACGGATGCACAAGGAACACCCTTTGCTAAGTGGCAAGATCTAAAAGTAACGGGAATTAATTTCTCAAGTGACTCAAAGCTATCCCTTGTCGTTAAGAACATTGCCTTATCTTCTCCTTCTTTCTATATTGCAAAGAGTGCCAAGGGCAAATTCAATATCGAGACTCTGGTTAAGTCAGAGAGCAAAGCTCCTGTGAAAACAGCGTCTTCCGCAAAAGCGACGATTAAGACAAGCAATTCTAAAGCCTCAGGCACTTCGTCCGGACTTCCCAGCATTACCCTGGACAAGATATCCATTAACAATGGATCTGTCTTCTACAAAGACAGCGCAATGGAACCTGAATTCACTCTTCACTTATCAGCTCTTAAAGGAAGTCTCACAGACTTTACGACTGCTAAAGGAACACCGGCTAATCTAGATGTCACCGGTAACCTTAACGGAACGCCGATGAGTGCGAAAGGCTCCATTGCTCCGTTTGCTAAATCGTTATCTCTAAACTTAGACGGTTCGGTCACTTCTCTGAATATGCCGATCCTCTCGCCTTACTCAGTTGAATTTACCGGCTATCCGATTAAACAAGGCCAGGTGACATACAAAGGGGCGTATAAAATTGACAATGGAGAACTGACATCCACCAATAACATCGTAATTAACAAACTTGAATTCGGAGCCGTCAGCCCGAAAGCAAAAGAAACTTTGCCGGTGGGCTTAGCAGTCTCTCTGCTTCAGGACAGATCCGGGCAAATTGATTTGAACCTTCCGGTCACTGGTTCGTTGAATGATCCTGAATTCTCTGTTGGCGGCATTATCGTCAAGGTAATCGTCAACTTAATTACGAAAGCTGTAACGGCCCCGTTTGCTCTTATCGGCTCGATGTTCGGAGGAGAAAATCTTGATTTGAATAATCTTGTCTTCGTAACCGGCTCAGCCCGTTTGAACGATCAGACTGAAAAAGCTCTTGCCGTTGTCGGCAAAGCCATGACTGAAAGACCAGGCATCAAGATTCAAATTACCGGCATCGGCAATACTGCTCTGGATGAAAAAGGTCTCAAAGAAAAACGCTTAATGAGACAAATGATCTTCTCAATTTACCGTGACAGTACAAGTTCTACGGATGCGAAGAAATTGACGCCGGTTCAAATGAACCAAGCCATTAGGAATCTTTTCAAAGAAAGTGATGCTCCGAATAAGCCGAAGACAGATAAACCTCAGGAAATGATGGACTTCTTAATGCAGAACATCAGAGTACCGACGCAAGATCTGCAGGAATTAGCAACAAGAAGAGCAGAAGCCGTCAGAAATTATCTGATTAACAAAGAAAAGATCAAACCTGACCGTCTGTTCGTGGTGGCCGGTGATGTCATTGACAATGCCGGAAATACTGCTGGCGTTAAACTCGAACTCCAGCAATAAAAATAACTTGACAGATACCCCCACATAAAATATACTGAAATATTAGCACGTGGGGGCGACCTGGTTTCGACAGGGGTCATGAGATGATTGGACGCGTGCCGAGGTGTGAGTCCCTCGCTAAACCACTTACGAAAAATTAAACGCCAACGATGAGCGTTTCGCTCTCGCCGCTTAATTAGGCGAGACGCTGCAACCGGTTCGCTTTTAGATCGGGCTGCGAAAGCAGCGGCAGCGACATACTATAAAAGCTAGTCAGTTTTGGAGTTGTGACGAAGCTGGCGAAGTTCAGCAACTGGCTGTTGTCCGGCATCGCTAATTTGCAGAGATAACAGTGAGAACTAAAATGAATTAGACACGCACGTAGAGGCTGTTGTTGATAACTTCTGGACGCGAGTTCGATTCTCGCCGCCTCCACCAGAACCGATTTAATCCGAGAGTAGAAAGCTCGGATTTTTTATTTATACTTTTAAGGTAAAGAAAGGGACTCGACTTCTTCCCGAATACCTTTTCCTGTAATTTAAGCGGCCTGAGTTTGATCGCTACGCAAGGTTTAATTCATGGAGAAGTGTCAGAGAAAGCTTCACTTTCGAGGACATGTACCGAGTGAAAATCCCCCTTCCCCCGATCGAGACGTAAAAGGCGATCGTTTCTTTGTATCACTGTGCAGAAGAGGCAAGAAAATAGCAGAAGAAGCCAGAGAAACTTTAAAAACGGCAATTCCTGCAATGATTCAAAGTGCGGCTCATCACCAATTGGAGGATTTACGTGAGAGAAATTGATAGAAACAGTCTCGAGAAAGCTAAATTGCTGTTTTCTACGGGCGCAATAAAAACAATAGAAGTAGGAACCTTCAAAGGTTTGCAAGAGATCCATAAATATCTGTTTGAAGGCCTATACGACTTTGCCGGAGAGGTGAGACAACAGAACATTTCTAAAGGTGGGTTCAGGTTTGCTAATGCTTTGTACCTTGTAGAAGCTTTGTCAAAGATCGAAACAATGCCGGAAGGGTCATTTGAAGAGATAGTTTCAAAGTATGTAGAAATGAATGTTGCTCATCCCTTCATGGAGGGAAATGGTCGATCAACCCGCATATGGCTTGACCAAATTTTGAAAAAGCGTCTGGGAAAAGTTGTTGATTGGCAGAAGGTTGATAAAACACTTTATCTTCAAGCGATGGAACGAAGCCCGATTAATGACTTGGAACTTCGGTTCCTTCTTCAACAGGCGTTAACTGAAGATGTGGAAGATCGGGAAATGATTTTTAAAGGAATCGAGCAATCTTATTATTACGAAGAACCGTAAGGAGAATAAACAGAATATAGCAGTTCATCAGGCATTAAGCGTTGTTTACTTTTTCAAAGGATTATCTAAAGGCATTCTTGAACTCTATCTTGAGTCAAAGAAGTTGAACCTTGATATTGAACGGCTAATTGGAGATGACGGACAGTCTTACTGGAGAGAGCGAGTTGAAGAGGAGAAAAGAAAGGAGTGCCGTTTGGATTGCGGAGAAATTGCTAATCTAATACATAATTCTAAAAATCTGTTATCTATTTTAGGCGATGGATTATAATTGGTCATAAATATGGAGTTTATTTATGGCTGGCAGAAGACGAAAGTACGTTCCCTCCCTAAGCGACTTGGACAGGAAAACTTTGAGTGAAATTCTTTCTTCCCGCAAACAGGAACTCAGAGCCTACCAGAGGGCTCAAATGATTTTTTTAGCCGCAGAAGGCAAGAGCAACACCCAAATTAGCGAAGAACTGAAAGTGACCCGTCCTGTCGTCAATAAAATTATTAAACGTTTTTCCTCAGCCGGTCTCGACGCAGCTCTTAGTGATGCGGCACGCAGCGGACGCCCTAAAGAGCTCAGCCGAGAAGAGCGCGCTTGGATTTTGGGATTGGCCTGCACTAACCCTAAAGATTTACCGGACGGCCCGGTCATGCAGCTATGGTCAAATTCGGCATTGTCTCAATACGTCCGGGAGCACTGCGAACAAATGAACTTTCCCCGTTTACGTACTGTCGCCGATTCAACGATCTGGTATTTGTTAAATGCCAATGAATTAAAGCCGCATAACATCAGATACTACCTTGAAAAGAAAGACCAAGAATTTGAATATAAAGCTCAGAAGGTTCTGTTGCTCTATAAAAGAATCGAATGGATAACGCAATTATCGAAAAGATATGGACACGCTGAGCAGTGCGAACTCTTGAGTTCTGAGGTTTTTATTTCTTACGACGAAAAGTCGGGAATTCAGGCCATTGAAAATTTGCATCCGGACCGCAGTCCACATAAAAATAATGGCTTTGTTCGCCGAGACTATGAATACGTTAGACACGGCACAATCTCATTATTGGCAGGGATAGACTTAATTACCGGAACGGTGCATGGACTGGTTAAAGAATCTCACAAATCATCGGATTTTATAGATTTCCTCAAGGCCATGGACGCCCGTTATCCTGAGGCTCAAACCATTAATATCATACTAGATAATCATTCAGCTCACCGTTCGAAAGAAACATTAGCTTATTTAGCGACCGTTCCCAACAGATTTAAATTTACATTTACGCCCAAACACGCCTCGTGGCTCAACCTTGTAGAGGCCTTCTTTGGGAAAATGGCTCGAACCTGTTTGAAAGGGCTTAGAGTTAAGTCAAAGGAGGAGCTGACTGAACATATAACCAGATGGCTTGAACACATCAACAATGATCCCATTGTGTACAGGTGGAAGTGGAATCTAGAAGATATTGAGCACGCCTTTACGTAATTGATAACGAATTTTTAGAATCATGTACTAGCAAACGAAAACGGCTTAAATTTTATTTCTGAAGCTATTGAGTATTCACCTTTTTCAATGCATGTTATGCGACTACGTAAATTACCCTCAAAATGAACACACCTTTTTTGAGACACTTAAACGGCCGAAATTGGTGTTTTTGTCTCCTTCAATTCTAACCCTAGAAATCTGGTTGAATTACGGACTCTTCAACCGATGGCAGTGCTGAAGGCTCAGGGATCTGCCTCAATGGTCGTAGAGGGAAAGCGAAGAGTACAGTCTGGTTGGCTCATGGCAGATTCTTTGTGAATGATTGATGAGCCTATTGTCACCTTCATCAAAAACTCTTCATCACAGTCATGGGAACCTTACAATTTTACTTTGGACATTAGTGATTCATATTAGATTGTTGCATACCTATACTTTTTGGCTTTTGGCCTTTTATCAAGTCTTTTATGGGTTAGTCGTAATTGACAGGTCGTACGGAGAAACGACGAGGTTATAATCAACTGAAGATACTTCTTCAATTCTCGATAGATCAATATTGAAAGCTTCTTTTGCTTGTTCACGAGAAACTAGAGGATCGTAAACGTCAACTAGAACCCCTACTTCTTCAAGGAGAATTTTTAAAGCCGGAACTTTACTGTTCCTCAAATCTGTAACGTTCGGTTTAAAGGAGAGTCCTTTTATCAAAACTCTTTTACCTTCATAGGGAAATTGGAGAATTTGCAAAATTCTCCGATAGAGAGAGAAAATGATACTTTCGTTAGTAACGCGAGCCTGTTTTACTAAAGGAAGAACAATACCTTTCTCTTGTGCTTTCTCTATTAGATAATAGGGATCAACAGCTATACAATGTCCACCAACTAACCCCGGATGAAATTTTATAAAGTTCCATTTTGTTGAAGCGACACGAAGTACTTCGTCTGTTGAAATATCCAGTCTTGTTAAGCAAGACCATATCTCGTTCATTAGGGCTATATTGACATCCCTTTGAATATTTTCCAACAGCTTAGCCGCTTCGGCTACCTCTATTGATGATGAAAGACATACATCCCGAACAATTAATTTGTAGAGATTTGATATGTTGACAAGACTTTTTTCGTCAATGCCCGAAACTACCTTTACGATGGTAGATAGCGTATGCTGCTTATCTCCGGGGTTGATCCGTTCAGGTGAAAACCCAAGAAGAAAATCACTTCCGACTTTTAATCCCGAGACCTGCTCTAACAAAGGAAGACAAACTTCTCTAATGCATCCGGGATATACCGTTGACTCATAAACAACGCAGGTTCCGGTTTTCATCACTTCACCGACTAACCTAGTTGCAGATAAAAGACAAGACAAATCTGGCTTATTATTCTCATTCACCGGAGTCGGAACAGTAATGATATAAACGTCCCTATCCATAAGCTCACTCACATCTGACTCTAGCCGTCCAGTCAGGTTCAAAAGAATTTTGTCACCAAACTCACTATTACAGTCTACCCCCCCCCGTAACGCTGTTATTCTTCCCTGATCAACATCGAAACCCACAACGTCATCTAAAACTTTTGAAAATTCGATGAACAAAGGAAGACCAACATAACCACAACCTATTACAGCTATTTTGGGAGAACACTTAGTCTTTAACATCAACTCTTCAGTTCGCATATTCTTCTACTGAATTATCTTTTAAGAAATACTTATGAGTGCAATCTGGATAGTTTGCCCAGCCGTTATTATCAAATTCTAATTTATTGCCGAATCGATCTACCCATCCTCTATGCCGGGCAGGATTTCCGGCAACAAGCTCAAAATCTTTAACAGATCTTGTTACTACAGAACCGGCACCCACAAGAGCATATCGCCCGATTTCGTTATTACACAAAATTACGGCATTCGCACCTATCGAGGCTCCAGTTTTGATAAGAGTCTTTTTAAACTCATGTTTCCGATTAATCTCAGAACGAGGGATAAGAATATTGGTAAAAACACAAGAAGGACCCAAAAAAACATTGTCTTCTATTTCAACTCCCGAAAAAAGTGAAACATTGTTCTGAATTTTTACTCCATTGCCAACTTTTACATTTGGGGCCACGAAGACATTTTGTCCTAATGAACAGTTCGTACCAATTTTTGAACCTGTTGATATATGACAGAAATGCCAAATAACAGTCCCCTCCCCGATCTCTGCTCCCCTATCTACAACTGATGAAGGATGAATTTTTACATAGGCCACATTAACACCTAAAAAAATGTTTGACAGTATCTATCACTTTCTCCTGTTCAAGCTCTGTCATTGAAGGAAAACATGGAAGCGACAAAACAACATTAGCTAATTGTTCAGAAACATGCAGATCCGAGCCCTTTCTAATAAAAGAAGAATATGCCGATTGACGATGAATTGCCTGCGGGTAATAAACCCGAGCGCTGATTCCATGAGACAATAAGTAATCTTTGAGAGCATCCCTCTGTTTTTGGTCAACCTTTATTGTGAACAAGTTAAGAACTTCCAATCCTCCGCTATCTAAAAGCAATTCGATTTCTGAGATTTTTTGAAATTCCGACAGGTAACGTTGGGCGATCTCCTTTCTTTTTGTGAATGCAGCATTTAGAGTGGACATATTCTGAAGCAAAACCAATGCTTGAATAGTGTCAAGACGAGAGTTGAATCCAATTTCATCATGAAAATATTTTCTACTCTGACCGTGACTCAAAATACGACGAATTTTAAGAACCAATTCATCTTCCTCTCTGTTGACAAAAATAGCCCCTCCATCGCCCCAGCATCCTAGATTTTTCGTTGGAAAGAACGAAGTACATCCAAGATCGCCTATCGTCCCCAATTTTTTTCTTTTCCCTCCAACGAAACATTCACTGCCGAAAGATTGTGCTGCATCCTCGATCACAGGCAAGTCATTCGCCTCAGCAAACTGCATAATTTCATTCATCGAAGCTGCCGAGCCAAATAGATGAATTGGAAGTATCGCCTTTGTCCTCGAAGATAAAGCGCCAGCTAAAAGTGCTGGCTCCATATTGCATGTGTTCCAATTAACATCAATAAGAACTGGTCTAATGTTAAGGATGCACATCATTTCAACCGCTGCAGGAAAACCAAATGCCGGCGTGATAACTTCATCCCCCGGCTTCAAATCTAGGGCCATCAAGGATGCCATTAGAGCATCCGTCCCATTTGCCGTTGTCAGTACCGAATAAGTTTCGAGATAGTTCGTGAGAGTATTTTCTAACTCATGCACCTCCTCTCCTCGTATAAAAGCTCCTCGAGAAATGAGACTGTCAAGACGTTGTCTAAATTTTTCAGACACTCCGTGACATACGCACTCAGGTCGAAATATGGGGACATTCATTTTTCGTAAATTTCCCCAAGATTATGACCAAGACGGATACTTTCACATAAACTTACCGTTGCCCAAGCATCTTCCAAGCCGAAACCGCGCCCTGCAAGTATTTCTTCATAGCTTTTCGTATGCAAGTCTGTAAAACCTTTTGTGAAGTCCACAGAATGACCATTTAACGTCATTTCTCTATAAGAAACTTCTCCGGCTTCTCTGGTTTTCTCCGGAAGATCCTCTTTTTTAATGCTTAGAAAAAAATCAACTTCCGCCCGAGGCGTTATCAACGAACCCTGCAATCTTTCGGACGTTTTCTCCCCGATAGAGTAAGAAGACGGAAAGCCGAAGAGCTCAATGAGCATATCGAAGAAGTGAATTCCTATATTAGTTTCTATTCCCCCGGCTTTTCTTACATCATATTTCCAACTTTTTTTATACCAGGGTCCCCTGGAGGTAACATATTTAAGAGAAACCTTGAGCTTCTCCTTTAGTTCCTCGTCTGCAAATTGCCCATCTAATTTCTTCTTTAATTCTTGGATGTGCGGATGAAGACGAAGCTGGAGAATGCAATAGACTTTACGTGCATACTTTCTCTCCAACCGTTCTATCTCCAGCAAATCGTTAGTTGTCAGCGCAAGAGGCTTTTCGCAAATCACATTGAATCCATGGGACAATCCAAATGAAATATGAGGAACATGAAGATAATTAGGTGTACAGATAGTTAAAAAACGCGATCCAAGAGAACTATTTTTGACGTTACAAAGGGTAGGATCCTGTAATGCCTTATCAAGCTCTTCCATCGATAAAACAAATTTGCAATTAGGAAAGTAACGATCCAAAACCCCTACACTATCTGAAGTATCGCATGCATAAATAAGCTCACTTCCTGTAGACTGAATTGCTGCCATATGCCTGGGAGCAATATAACCTGCGGCTCCAACTAATATAAACTCATTGCTTGCCATGTTTGTCCTTTTCCAAGCCTCCGGCTGGGCTTAACCAACTTAATCGGAAATTTTCCCAGAGAACAGTTTTTCTCATAGCACCTAGAAGAGGCAGATTTTAATTGATGAATTTTGAATATTAAGACACTTTACTGATCGTGCAGGAGTTAGTTTAACAAGTCCTGCATATGGGAAACTTAAGTATTTGCACGTAATTTAGGGCGTAAAGAAAATTTTTTTATCTTCGAGCTCTAACATATCAGAAATCATCTTTCTTATTACAAATATTATGGATATTTCAGTTATTGTTCCGGTTCATAACAGTGAGATATATTTAGAAGCTTGCTTAAAAACTCTCCATGAACAAACACATCAAGCAGCAGAGTTTATCGTTATAGACGACGGCAGCGATGACAAAAGCGGTGCCATTTGCGATGCTTTCGCCGCGGTCGACAAAAGGTTTGTCGTCATACATCAGAAACCAGCCGGAACCTTAGTAACTCGAAAAAGAGCTTTCGCCCTCGCTACGGGAAAATGGTGCATCTGTCTGGATGCTGATGATAAGCTGCCGTTTAATAGAGTTCTTGAAATTGAAGTTAAGTTAGCTAACCATCATGACGTGGATATACTTCGTTTTGACATGGAGTGTTTCGGAGCAACTCCAGAAAAAATTAAAAATTATTTGAATTTTAGAAAAGAATGGCAAGGTTCTATTCATTCTCCATATCTGATATTGGACGCAATTTACAACAAAGCTCAAATTGGCTGGGGAATGGCTGACAAAATCTATCGCACGGCTACGGTCCACAAAACACTCCCATTTCTTGAAGAACCTTTTCTTTGTTGCGGAACTGATTGTTATCAGCTGTTTCTTATTTCTTATTTTTCCTCAACCTTCAAGTCCATCAAAACTGAACCCCTATACAGTTATAGGATCGGCTCAGGCATCTCCACTTCTGAAACAAATCTCGACAAATTTAAAGAACAAGCTAAGATACTCTTTATTCCAAATTACCTCCGAGATTTTCTGACCAAAGAACAACAACTTTCAAAATACGAAGCTATGTTATCTGCATTGAGCTTCCGCCTTATTGATGCCACCATTAGCCGGTTCGACCTCGTCCAATATCCTGATTCAAATAGTGCTTTTGATTTACTTCTTCTCAATCCGTCATTAATAAAAGAAGTTATTGAACAATTAATCCGACGATATCAAACAAACCAACTCGAACTTGCAGAAAAAATTTCCGAAAGCAGAATCTTTGAAGGCAAACCAAAGAAAATAAAAAGAGTAGGGATCTTTTATCATCGCTACTTTAATGGCGGCACTGAAAAAGTTATCTTCCACCAAATTCCGCTATTAATAGAGAACGGTTTCGAAATTTTTTTTGATTACAGAGATTATTGATAAGAAGCAGGAGTACTTCCTACCTTCGGAAGTTAAAAGGATCTGCCTTCCTAAAGAATTCCAGAATGGACGTGCACAAGGACTTTTTCGCGCCTTACAGCACAATAAAATAGACCTCATCATATATCACGCCCCGTGCTCCCCTACTTTGTTTTTTGACAACCTCGTCGTTAGGTCTTGTGGTTCTGCATTTATCGTAACTTGTCATAATTTTGCGCCCTCAACCATCTCTTTATTTAGCCCTCATTGGGGGAAATACTCTAGTTACTTTAAAACCGTCGATGCCTTAATTACTTTAACTTCTGTCGAACGCGATCTTTTCTCTGCTTATGAAATTCCTTCTTTTTTAATACCAAATCCACTTTTTCCTCCAATTTGCGCAAAAGGAGCTTCCGATTTGGAACCTCGTCCCTCCTCCTTCGATAAGAACAAGAAGCACATTATTTGGATTGGAAGACTAGAGAATATTCAGAAAAACTACATAGAAGCCATGGAGATATTTAAAAACATCTGCTCGACTTTACCTGATGTTACTTGTCACATAATTGGTAAGGGAGAAACTCCCTTAGAAGAAAAATATGTTCGGCAATTTATCTCAGATAATGATTTGGAACAACGAATCATTTATGAAGGCTTCTTAACCTCGGCCGACAAGTGTTTCAAGTACGCCGACATTCATCTTATGACGTCAACATTTGAATGCTTCCCCATGGTTCTTTCTGAGGCTATGAGTTATGGCGTACCAACTGTTCTGTATGAAATGCCTTACTTAGAACTTATTAAAAATAACAAAGGCTGCATTTCTGTGCCCCGACATCATGTAGAGAAAGCTAGTCAAGAAATTTTAAGACTTTTAACGAACGAAACTGAAAGACACGATTGTTCTCAAAAAACTTCAGAAGCCTATCGTTCATACCTCGCCTCCAACCTAAGCCACATTCAAGGACTAATGAGCTTAATTCACAAAATAGAAGAGGCTCGTGTAGCCAAACCTCAACGAAACGATAGTTTTATAGAACTTTGGGAAAGCTTTGTTTCCTTTCAAACGGAAACTAATTATCAACCCAAAGTTAACATTAAAGAAATCCAAATTTCTGCCTATGATCAAAAAAAGATTTCACGCTATGACAACTGTCTAAGTTTTTTTCTTAATTTTGCGCCTAAAGACAGCTACAGATATTCTTTCTCCAAAAGAATAGCAAAATGGCTGTATTCAATCATTAAGGATAAGAATATCAAACGACAAGATTGATCTTCCTACGAATAAATGTAAACACACTATCGAGTGGCAAGCCCCTACTAAATTAGGGGCGTTATCTTAATTACGAGTTCTTTTAGAATGGTAGTTTCAGAGGAAAGACCTTGTATAGTTAAAGCCGAAGTCAAGTTTTTTCATCGTCTTTCCCAGTCCACCCGTAATTGTTGACTAGAGTTGTCCACTACGTTACTTTTTTCAACATCTTCCGTCCACGCTTTACTCTTGCAGTAGACAGCAAGTTTTTTAGCATATTCAATTAACCAACCTGCGATGTCATCGATTCCATAGAGTTTGCCGGTTTCCTAAATGCCCTGAAGACCACACAACACTTCTATTCCCTTGATGGACTGGGCAAAGCCGGCATTCTTTCGGAGGATTATTAATGATCTGAGACCTCTCAACATCATTGGTATGAGAGCATATTCTGGCATCTTCAAGAAATGTACGTATCTGGTCTCTGTTGTGCATGTAATAGACGCTGCTTGCCAAGTACAAAGCTCGCGGAGCCGATTTATATTTCCCATTGTCTTTGACTGTCTGACGCTGTAATAAAAATTCCATCATCCAGTCAATTCTGTCCACATAAAATCAGCAGTTCTCTCCCTGTACCATTTCTAATCTCATCAGTTCTCCGAGAAAATTGTACGTCGGACTCCTCTAGCTCTCTCTTCAAAGAGTTTTCCTTATCTGAGATTGCGTTTTGGTCTTTAAGGACAGCCATTAGAAGCATTCGAGGATTGCGTTCGACTATCTGACTGTCAAGCTGTCTTACCGCTTTCATAAGTTGTCATAATACTTTCCCGAAAGAAATTAAAGGAAAGAAATATGGACAAACGATCTTTGAAATACTCTAAGGAGTTCAAAGAAACAGTACTTCAAGAGGTTTCGGCAAGCAAATTGTCTTGTTCAGCCATTGCCCCGAAACATCAAGTTTCTGATTGGACAATAAGAAGGTAGCAAAAGGCATCGCTATAAACTGACTCCAGCTTGTTAAGCCTTTAGCTCCACGATCTGAAGCGTGTTTTTGAACTAAATTATTAAATTCCAACCTACAGTTCAATGAAGGACAAGTTGCGCAAACATAGATTGTTGCTCTCTGCATGCCGGCTCCTTTCTGAAGTATTTGGTTCAAAATCTACGTTATCAGGAGACCGGCATGTTTGCTTATGGAATTTTCGCTTTCAGAGAAACCAGCGAAAATTTATTTTAGACACTAGTGAATTAAATCCTTTTTCCGTCAATAAGTTAGGGTTTTCCTATGTTGCCATTTTGAATTTATGAATAATTAATTCCTACAATTTTTTTATCCTACCAATCCCATTAATGGAGAAAAACATGAGCGTCTGGCTGCAAACAAAAAGCTGGGAAGAAGCCAAAGAAGCCATCAAACAAAGTAAAGGCGTGGCAATCGTCCCAATCGGAAGTGTTGAACAACACAGCTATCATCTACCTGTCGGAACCGATACTTACGTTGCGATGACAATTGGCGAAGAAGCCGCTGAAAAAACAGGCGCCGTTCTCACACCTCCGGTTTGGTTTGGCTGGAGCCCTCACCATATGGTGCTTCCCGGCACACTTACAATCAGACCGGAGGTGCTCTCCGAACTGACTTACGACATCATCAAATCCTTAGTAGCCCACGGCTTAAACAAAATTATCCTTATCAACGGCCACCGTATTGTCAACGTTGTATGGATGCAGCTTTGCGCACAAAAAGCTCAGTCAGAACTCGGCTGCACCGTCAAAATTTTTGATCCGGCCTACATGAGCAAAGACATTGTGAAGAAACTCGGATTCGGGCCCGTTGGTCATGCAGAAGAAATTGAAACCTCCCATATGATGGCCCGCTATCCTGACTTAGTTCATCTTGAAAAAGCCGTTGATAATCCGATTAAAGATACTCCGCTTTACTCGGTTGATCCAACTTATGAACACGACACGCTTTGCTATGTTCCAAGCACTTTAGAACATGCAAAAGCAGCCGCGGAAAAGTCCGGCGGGTGCACAGGCAAACCAAGCAAAGCTGATGCCGAACGCGGGCAAATCTACCATGACCACTTAGTTGAAAACCTGGTCAAGGTAGTCAAAGATATGCAGAACTGATAATCCGGGAGGCACCATGAAAAGCCTAGGACACAAACTCTTTTACGCCATTTTGTTTGTGAGCGTGTTGATGGTCAATCCGCCTATCGTCTTTTGGGTCAATGATTACTGCACTGTTCATCCTTTAACCTTTGGCTGGCCAACCATGTATTTATGGCTGGAATTTTGGTTCCTGGTCATGATTGCCAATTTTGTCGTGGCAGCCTGGAAACTTAAAGCTTGGAACTGCCGTCAGGACAACCGTCCAATCGAACAAGTCGCCCGACCGGAGCTGTAGGAGCCAATCATGAATGTAGGTTTAGTTATTCTTGTTGTCTATCTAGCGGTGCTTCTTGGCATCGCGCTCTACGCATCAAAGCAAGACAAGAAAAACATTAAAGACTTCGCCACCGGAGGAGGACTTGGAATCTTCATCCTCACCCTAACCTTCTCGGCCACTTACCACAGTGCTTATGCCTTCATGGGCGCCGGCGGATTTGCTTATAAAAACGGTATCGGCTGGTGGTGCAACGGTTTATGGACAGTTCTCCCGGGTGTGCTCTTCTGGGTTTGGGGCCGCAGATTTTGGTATCTCGGAAAGCGTTACGGCTATCTTTCCATCTCCGACTATGCCTCTGACGTCTATCAATCTAAAACTATTGGGCTGCTGGTAACCTTGATCACCATGGTATTCACCATTCCATACGTGGCTATTCAGGCCATCGGCTGCAGCTATATTTTCCAAACAATCTCCGGAGGTATGCTGAGCTACACCGTCGGTGCTCTCATCTTCTTCGCTCTGATGATTGCTTTGGTATGGCTGGGAGGAATGAAAGGCGTGGCAATTACCGATGCTGCCCAAGGTGTCTTCATGTTTGCCGGCTTACTTGGCGGTTCTCTTTGGGTAATCCTCGCCAACTTCCCGTCTGTCGCGGATGCCTACCAATCCGCTTACGCTCATACACCGGAATTGTTTACGATGCCCGGACCAAATGGTGTGGTTACACCGCAAGACTGGGTTTCACGCTGGGTGGTAATTACATTCGGCATGATGATGTTCCCGCAAGTCACATTGCGTTTCTTTGCAGGAAAGAGTCTGAATGTCATGAAATGGTCGGCGGTATTTTCTTCAATCTATCTGACGATGATTTATGTATTTACGCCATGCGTTGGAATGATTGGCCGTTTGTTAATGCCGGATATTGCCGCTCCTGACACGATTTTCCCGGAATTACTGCTTAAATACACACCGGCTGTCTTTGCAGCCCTCATCATCAGCGGTGCTTTGGCGGCTGCTATGTCGACCGGCGACTCTCAGCTTCATGCAACTTCCACGATGGTAGCTACGGACATCTACAAGAAATACATCAACAAAAATTCCGATGAAAAGACTCTCTATAACGCAGCTAAAGTCGGTGTGCTGATTATCGGTCTTGCATCCGTCGTCTTCGCATTAACTCGCCCTACCGCTCTGGCAGACTTGTTGGTTCTATCCAACGGCGGCGTTGCTGTCTTGGTTCCAACAGTTATCGGCGGCCTTTATTGGAAGCGAGCAACTAAAGAAGCTGCTTTAGCATCAATCATCATTGGTGAAGTCTGCATGATCAGCATGACCTTCATCTTCAAGATCGCTCCATTTGGTTTATCAGGTGCTTTCTGGTCCATGATGATTTCTCTAGCCATCTTCATTGGAGTTTCTCTCGTTACCAAGCCGCAGGCTCATACTGCTTCCGTAGTTGATTCTCTTAACAACTTCTTCACTGAAGAAGATGAACCGGAGAAACAAACCGTCCCGGGCAATCTTGTAGCTGATTAAGACAAAACTCTTCCATGCAGAGCGTACGGTAAATTCTACTTACCGCACACTCTGCAGAATAAAAATATTACTTAAGCAAATGAGAGAGCAAATAAACAAATTGCTTTCTCATCTTCTTTTGCCTTTAGAGGTCTTCAAGCTTGACACGAATTGCTCCTGTCTCCTGAAGCCGTTTACTGGCAACAGAGACAAGCTCATCATCCTCTTCACTGGCTCTGATTTTTTGAAAAGGAATTTCTTCTGTTTCGGCTATGTAAGTCAAAACTTGTTGACAAAGTTCCTCAACAGTCATTCCATTTGTTTTCAATACGGATTTTGCTGAATCCAATGTTTCTTTTGAAACTTCAAAGGAGATCAGAACATCTGCCATTTACCGCTCATCCTTTGTGTGCTCACGCACGGTTTCCACTGTTCTCTGTCGAGGCTTTCACAATGGTCTGCACAGAAGCTGCACCGTTTGTTGTAGAGGATGCCGCAGCTTTCTTTTTAGGTGAAATTTTGCGGACGAGATAACTAGCAAAAATTCCCGAAGCCACAATAATGATCATGCCGACGACAACCGGAAGGGTCACAGGTTCGGCAAACAAAATTTCGCCGAAGATAGTGGAAAACAGAATCACGGAATACTGCAATGAACTGGACAAAACAAGATTTCCTCGGCTGAAAGCCATTGTCAAGCACAACTGTCCGAGATTGGCGCATAAGCACAATGCGAGAATGTAGATAGCGCTGGTCCAAGTCCAAGCAGAAAATCCGCCAGTCATCACAACGCCCACGGTACCGGCGACCGCCCCCATTGAAACCAGATAGAAAATAATCCTCGTTTCCGGCTCCATAAGCACGCCTAAACGTTTAACGAACCCGGATGCCGTTGCAGTACACAACCCTGCGAATAAACCTACACACGCCGCAAAATACTCATGTGGGCCAATCGTTGGTCCAAGCATGATGACAACACCCAAAAAGCCGGTCACCAAAGAGGCAATCAAGCCCCAATTAATGCTTTGGTGTCTGAACAAAGAAAATCCGACTACGCCCGCCCCTAAGAACAAAGGAGCCGTAAAGTTCAGCGTCATCGCCAGACCAAGATTTAAATGCATCATGGAATAGATGCCGGCAAGAATTGAAGCTGTCCCTGCCAATGAACGAATAATATGCTCAACCGGATGAGTCGTCGTCACTCGTATACCTTTGGCTCTCATCAGGATATAAAAGACAACTACGCCGAAAACAGATCGGTAAAAAAGAATCTGCCAAGAATTGATAGAACATTCACCGGCTAACTTAATGAATACGCCATAGAGCGCGTAAAAAACGCCCGCTACAAGCATCCAGAGGGACTGCATTTTTTATTCGAAATTGACGGAAGAAATAGTTACGGCCTCTGATCCTACTCGCATCAGAGGCCGTTTCTTAAAGTTTTGCTTAAAGGATTACACCGGCAGCTTGAAAACATCGCCGAGGACAATACAGACCAAACTGATCACAATAATAGAGATAACGTTCAGCCAGAAACCTGCTCTAATCATTTCACCAATCTGGATACGGCCGGTACCGAAAATAATGGCATTCGGCGGAGTGGCAACCGGCATCATGAATGCAGCGGAAGCACCGATGGTGGTAACGAGAAGAACTTGTTCAACCGGTACACCGAGAACAGGAGCTGCTGCTGCCAAAAGCGGAAGCATAGTCGCGGCCAATGCTGTATTGCTGGTAAATTCCGTAGCAAACACAACCAGAGTACAGACACCGAAGAGAACGAGCCATACCGGCAATCCGACGAAAGCAGTTGCTTGAGCAGCGATAAGAGAAGCTGCGCCCGTAGACTGAATGGCTGCTGCCATGGACAAGCCGCCGCCGAAGAGGATCAGCACGTCCCAAGGAATATTTTCGCAGTGTTCCCAGTCCAAAACTCTTTCGCCACGCTTGAAGTTCGTCGGAATACAGAAGAGAGATACGCCTGCAGCCATCGCAATAACGGCATCGCTGACCTGTTTGAACGGACGAGTGCCGTCTTCAAGAGTAAAGGAGCGGATCGGAGAACCGAAGCACCACAAAATAACGGTGATTACAAACACAACCAATACAGCCTTTTCCCCCGCGGAAAGCTTGCCGAGCCTTTCGAGCTCATGAGCAATCCACTTCTTACCACCGGCAATTTCTTGGATTTGGGTTTTGAACAAAACCTTTGTCAGGAGAAGCCAGGCTAAGGGCAGGAGGATAAGAACGATTGGCATGCCGACTTTCATCCACTCGACAATGGTCACTTCCATGCCGTATGTCTGTGTAACGAAGCGAACAAAGATACCGTTCGGAGGAGAACCGATGATAGTACCCATACCGCCGATGGAAGCTCCGTACGCAACGGCTAAGAGGATACAAATACCGAAGTTCTTTTCGTCTTTAGTAATGGTAGGAGAATCAGAAGCTTGACGAATTACGCTCATGACGGCCATGGCGATAGGAACCATCATCGCAGCAGTTGCCGTGTTGGAAACCCACATGGAAATAAAGGCGGTGGAGAGCATAACACCGGCGACGATGGCACCCGGAGAGGTACCGACAATACGCATGGTGTTAAGCGCAATACGCTTATCCAGACCCCAACGCTGAATACCGGCAGCCAAAAGGAAGCCGCCTAAGAAGAGGTAGATAGTGTCGGAAGCATAGGGAATTAAGGTTTTAGCCAGTGTGGTAACGTCGCACAAAGGATAAAGAATGATTGGCAGAAGAGCCGTTACAGCAATAGGAACTGTTTCGGTAAACCACCAAAGAGCCATCCACAAGAGAATGGCTAAACATGCTTTTGCTGAATGGGTAATTGTGACTACCTTACCTGCTCCGTCAACGTAGGAGTCAGGCAACACGAAGTACAACAACAGGGCAAGAAGCGGCGCAAATATAAGGGCGAATCTTTTCGAATTTCTCGAAAAGGTTCCCATTTGTGTCGTATTCTCCATAGGAGCTCCTGATTTAAAATGAGGCAAGAAATTCAGTTAAGTTTCTGAACAACACGAAACTTAATGAAACCAACTTCAGTATTTATACACAAAAAAACAAGAATTCTTGAATTTTAGAAGAAAAAATTTTCAATTTACGTACCTGCAATTCCACATTACGGAATTTTCATTCCGTTACATGAACAGTATTGTCCGTCTGGGGAAATGACGAAAGCCGCCGAAGCAGCTTTCGTCCATTAAAACAAAGTACGAAAATTAAGCGTTGGACTTTGTTGAAGCGTCATGAGGGCTGGCTTCCTTAGTCTCATGAGCTGATTTATCATTGAATTGAATGTTATAGAGATGAGCATAATGTCCGCCCTTCTCTAAAAGTTCGAAATGCGTACCGCATTCGACAATCGCACCGTTGTCTAAAACAACAATCATATCTGCGTTAACAATTGTGGAAAGGCGGTGAGCCACGACAAAGCTTGTTCGGCCGTGCTGGAGCTCTTCCAGAGATGCCTGGATATATTTTTCGCTTTCCGTATCAAGCGCGCTGGTAGCTTCGTCTAGCAAAAGAATAGGAGCGTTCTTCAACAAAGCTCTTGCAATGGAGACTCTTTGTTTTTGTCCGCCGGACAGTTTAGAACCTCTTTCGCCGATAACCGTGTTAAGACCTTCGGGAAGACTTTCAATCAAAGGCATCAGATAAGCAGCTTTTGCAGCCTGAATAATTTGCTCCTCGGTTGCGTTTTCTCCTGCTCCGTAAGCAATGTTTGCGGCAATCGTGTCGTCAAATAAAACGACGTCTTGCGTTACCAAAGCAATCTGGTCTCGGATGCTCTTTAATGTCAGCTGATTTTGAGATATGCCGTCAAAAAGAATTTCTCCGCTGTTCGGGACCAAAAAGCGTGGAATAAGGTTAATCACCGTTGTCTTACCGGCCCCCGAAGCTCCTACTAGGGCAACCATCTGGCCTGCTTTAACTTTGAGATTGAAGTTAGTCAAAGACGGCTGCTCGGCGCTCGGATACTTATAAGAAATGTTCTTAAACTCGACATCGCCCTTAATTCTGCCGATTTCTCTGTCTCCGGGATCCTTTTCAGTCGGAATATCCATCATTTCATACAAGCTGGCAGCCGCTGCGGACATTCTGGCGATATTGCCGTTCAAGTTGGCAAGCTTCTTAATAGCAGGAAGCATTAAGAGCATGGCGGAAATATAAGTAACGAACTCGGAGAAGCTGAGCATGTTCTGCTGAGCCTGGATAAGAGCGACAAATACCACCACGGCAACACCAATCATGCTTACAATCTGCGTCAGCGGTGTACCAAGACTTTGAACAACCTTGCTCTTAATGGCTAAACCCTTAAGCATGCGGTTGACGTGAGAAAATCTTTCTTCTTCGAACTTATAGGCGTTGTAAATCTTAACCAGTCTCTCGGCCTGATAAATTTCCGTCAAAAGAGAAATCATAACGCCGAAAGTCTGCTGGTTTGTCGTCTGGAGTTTCTTCATTCTTGTGCTGACGGCTTTAAGAATAAGAATAAGAAAAGGGCCGACCACCAAAGTCACAGCCGTTAACTGCCAATTGTGCCAAAGAAGCAGGAACAGCAAACCGATAACCTGCAGAGAGTCGCGGATCATTACCGTCAGAACTTCAGAAGCGCTGCTCAGGGCTTGGCTTGCTTCATTAACGTATCTTGAGATGACTCGGCCTGAAGATTCTTTCTGAACGGTCTCATCCGGCCAATGAATCATTTTCTCAAACATCTCTGTGCGGACTTGCAGAAGGACGGACTGGGAAACTTTTTGCAGAAGATAATTGCTGCCGAATTGACCTGCACCGTGAAGAATAGAAATACCGATGAGAGCCAGAGGAGCCCAAATGGCTACCAAACCGTTCTTTTCGTAGAAGCCTAAGTCTGTCAGTTTTCCTAAAAGCATCGCCATCAAAGGAGAGGTCGAAGCCGATAAAATCATGGAAATCAATGCCGCTCCAATAAGCCACTTATATGGAGGCAGATAGGAAAACAGTCGCCGTAAAGGCTCTTTCTGGAATTTTGTCGTGTCCAAGGCTTCCTCTGAAAGACAAATTAAAAGTATTATTCTAAATTGATTACACTAAGCAAATTACACAGCTATAGAAACAAAAGTATGTCCAAATTATTCGTTCGCCTTCCCAATCATATTGGCGATGCCTGTATGTCTATGCCCGCTTTGGACCTTCTGGAAGCCTCCGGTTTCGATCTCTGTCTCGTTGGAAAGCCCTTCGTAGGAGAATTATTCGAAGGAACATTACGCCGTTTTGATCCGATTGAAGGCAATCTTCTTGAAGATATCCGCCGTATTAAAGAACTGGCTGCTTCCGTTAAAAACCCGAAAGGACTCCTTCTTCCTAACTCTCTAGGCTCCGCTCTCCTCTTTACGGCGGCAGGCATTAAATGCACGGGCTACGGCACCGACGGACGTTCGATTCTTCTTGAACATGCCATTCCAAAACCACCGAGAATGCACGAAGTAGAAAGATTTTGGAATGTAGCCTATAAAGCATTAGAAGCTTGGGGTGTAAAACCGGCCTACGACAAACTGCCGAAGAGATTAAATATGAAACTGGCCCAGAGAAATGAGGCCGGCGCCAGAAACCTAATCTCTAAAATCAACTTGCCTGAAAAATTTGCCATTTTGGCTCCTATCGCAAAGGGCCGGCATGAAGGTAAAGAAAAATACTGGAAGCACTTCAACGAATTGGTCGCTCCCTTAAAAGAAAGAGGATTGACTCCGGTCGTTTTCCCGGCAAAGGACGAAATTGATGCCGTTAAGCTCGCCGCTCCGGATGCAATAATTTATGAACCAACATCTTTGGGCAATTTTGCAGCTTTATGCTCCCGCGCGTCTATCGTCATTGCTAACGACTCAGGCGTCAGTCACATTGCTTCTGCCGTTCATGCGCCGCAAATTACCATTGTCGGCGTAACTGATACTGACAGAACAAGTCCGTGGAGCGATTTGAATATGATTGTCGGCAAAAAAGGCCAGTGGCCGGAAGTCAATGAAGTCATTTCTGCCATTGATCAGGTATTGTCTAAGACTAAATCCTAATCAGAAAGCATTTTCCAAATACTGAGAAAAGCCTCTTATGCTGATTCAGTCGTTCTGGGCCTTAGCAGCCGCCGCGTCATTCTCGACTATGGCGGCTTTCGTTAAATTCTGCAATGCAACCTTCGGGCCGTTGGAGTTGGTTTTTTACCGCTCTTTATTCACCCTTGTCTCCATTTATGCAGTTGTCCTCTGGAATGGCTATTCACTCAAAACTACTAAGGTTAAAGGGCATCTTATTCGAGACTCTCTTGGCTTTGCTTCAGTTGCCATTTGGTTCTTTACCCTAGGAAAACTTCCTCTCGGAACCAACATTACGCTGACATATACAACTTCTTTATTTCTGTCAGCCAACTTCATCATCCTCTCTCTTATCCGTAAGCTGCCGATTCCTTGGGGTGCCATTTGGTCCATTGTTTTAGGCTTTACGGGAGTCGTAACAATTCTGCAGCCGTCCTTCCGCGACGGGGATCTAATCCCGGCCCTCCTCTGCTTATGCGTGGCCTGCCTGGATTTAGCTATTTATTGGCAAGTAAGGAAACTCGGCAGAGAAGGAGAACCTTCCTGGCGTATTGTTTTCTACTTTGCGTTGTTCTGCACATTGGCAACGTTTTTCGGCGTATTCATCTTCGAGGACGGCTTTCATATTCCCGATACTCAGTCCCTCTTGTGTCTGATGGCGATGGGAGGATTTGCCACGTTAGGACTCATTTCTGCAACCCGAGCTTGGGTTGGCGGGAATATGCTTTTAGTCTCCTGCCTGGGCTTTTCTGCTATTCCATTCTCTGAACTCATCAGCATCGTTGTATTCAACAATATCCCTGGCCTATACACCATCGTAGGAATGGGATTGATTCTTATAGCCGGGCTTGCCGCGACCATTGTCACAAAACGACAAGAACAAAAATTTAAGTAACCTTTAAGGAATAACCCGAGAAAAACTTTAAAGACTCGCCAATTTAAGGTTTTTTGTGTGATAAGTTCTAAAATGTATTACAAATTATTACACGTCCCACGGGAGATTCTATGCAGACTATTTCTCTTTGGCTAGCAGTAGCCATCGTATTTCTTACCGGATGGGCCATCATCAAAAAATATCAGGTAAACATGGTCTTGTTTTTGGCCGGTTTCCTTTTGAATGTTTTGGCTCTCTTCAACGGCACTTCAGATTTCCTTCCTAAGAACGCCACACCTACCGGCCTCTTAGGTTTTGATTTATTTGAACTGTTCCGTGCCATTAGCCGTACACAAATCGCTGGTGTCGGCTTCATCATCTTGGTTTCCGGCGGTTTCGCTTCTTACATGCAGGTTACCGGCGCTTCCGACCGTTTCGTAACGGTTTGCGCAAAACCGATTTCCTTACTCAAGAATCCGTACTTGATTTTGGCATTCGTCTTTATTCTCGGTCACTGCTTAGGCTTGGTTATCACCTCTGCCGCCGGCTTGGCAATGCTGTTAATCGTCACAGTCTATCCGCTGATTATCAGTGTCGGATGCTCTCCGCTAGCTGCCGCCGCTGTCGTTGCCAGCGTACTGTGCGTGGGCTATGCTCCGGCTTCCGGTGTTGCCGTGATGGCTGCTGAATTGGTCCACCTTGACCCGGTTCACTACTTAGTTTCTTATCAGCTCACAATGGCCGCTCCTGTTGTGCTCGTAATGGCCCTCACACATGTTATCGTTCAGCGTTACTACGATAAGAAAGACGGTGATAAAGGCGTTGTGGCAGATCTTGCTGAATTGGAAGCCAAGAGAAAAGAAATCGAAAAGACTCCTCTTATTTACGCTTTCATGCCGATTCTCCCGCTTGTCCTTCTGTTGATCTTCAACAAGATGGTCTACAAGACAATTACCATGAACGTTGCCACTGCCATGTTCCTGTCTTGGTTCGTCTGCTTCTTGATTGACCTCGTTTACAGAAGAGACGCAAAGAAGTCTTTCGACCTCTCCTTTGCAATGTTCAAAGGCATGGGCTCCATCCTGACAAGTACTGTCGGCCTTATCTTCGTTGCAGCCTTCTTCGCCAAGGGCTTACAGAACGTCGGTTTGATTACATACCTCATCGATGTTGCTAAGAACTGCGGTTTGGGCGTCACAGGTACAGGTGTTGTACTTTCTGCCATCATCGGTTTGGTTACTGTATTGACAGGTTCCGGCGTTGCCGCTTTCACAAGCTTGGCACACGTTATTCCGAGCGTTGCAGAACACCTTAACTCCGACGGTATCGCCATCATGCTCATGATGCACACTGCTTCCGAAATGCTCCGCGCTATTTCTCCGGTTGCCGGCGTCATCATTATCGTGGCAGGCTTCGCACAAGTAAATCCGCTCCAAGTTGTAAGACGTACTTGGATTCCTTGCGTAGTCGGTTATATCACTATGTTGATTGTCGTCAGCTTGCTGTTCGGTTAATCTAGCTTTCCTATAAGCGGCAGCCGCTGAATTCTTTATAGAGTTCAACGGCTGTTTTCTTTTATCTTCTATTCGGTGGTCTGAAACCAATTTGTTTTCAATTTGATTCTGGGAGGGCAAGAGGCCCTGGCTGCCTCCGTTTTGAAAAATATCCAAGTAAAAACTAACCTCCTCGATCCTTCATCAAGGAGGCTTACGATTAAACCGATTAATCTTCTGTTATGCAGTTCAAATCGAAATTAATACTTCAATACTTCATCAATAAAACTCTTGATTGCAGTGCGTGCAACAGGCAAATTAAAGAGAGTATGCGGCGCTGTCGGCAACAAAAGTATTCTTGCATTAGGATTGTTCTCTAAAGCTTTTCCTGCGTGTCCTTGAGCGTTAGGATTGTTCAAATAAGAGTTCTTTTGACTAAAGAACTTATCTGCCGCACTCATAATGTTCAACACCGGCATGTAGTCAGGAATATTTGTACCGTGTGCTTTTACGTGATAATTATCTTCACATGACCAAGAGAAAATCATTCTGGCGTCTTCAGGATATTCTTCGCGTGTTTCATAACGGGCAACGCAGACGCCGCCTTCGCTTGTACCGGCAATAAATACGCGTCCGTCGTTAAACGGCAGATCAAAAATATGAGCCATAGCGTATTCAAGTTCTTGGAGTCTCATGGCATGAATATCTTCATAGTCTTCCGGAGGAATCGGAGATGAATAAGTAATGCGGTCTGCGAGCTGCATGGAGTCAGGTACGACCATTGCAACGCCTAGAGAGTCGGCAAGCCAGTTACCTAAGAGTCTTGTTTGTTCATTTACGCCGGAGCTGCCGTGCATGAAGAGAACGACAGGATACAGGCCTTCGATAGGAGGAAGTGCAGATAATTCGCTGACAATCGGTGCACCGCCCGGATTAGGAATAACACAGTAAGCATGATCGAAAGTAGCTTTGAGAGAGTCGTCAGTGTGCTTACGGACGGAGCCTTTGATAGAACCGGTATATTCAATAGTCATAACAAGCCTCGGGAATAAAATTACAAGAGGATTGTAGACCGAATCCGATACAAAGAAGAATGATTATTTAAGAGAAGTGGCGACGCTACGGGGATTCGAACCCCGGTACCGACCGTGAAAGGGTCGTGTCCTAGGCCTCTAGACGATAGCGTCAAGGAC